>NZ_JBFTIK010000003.1:0-280471 GCF_056394725.1 Arthrobacter sp. 10N418 | reverse complement strand
GGTTCCTGGCTCGCGTGGAAGTCGGCAAAGGTGTTGGTCACCAGCTCGCCGCCGAAGACGCTCTTGTAAAACTCCATGGCTTCACGGGCGTTGTTGCGGAAGCTCAGATATGGATTGAGGCGGGTCGTCATGATGGATTCTCCAGGGTTGTGGGGGCGGTCATGGAAGTACCGGGCCATGCTAACAGGGCGACGCGGGGTCTTTCGGTCATGTTCGTTCAATACCCGATGGTTGTCAAGGCTTGGGATTTGCTTGACGAAAACTCCTGTTTGCGTATTATGAAACCAGTTGATTTCAAAACAGATTGGTTATGAAAGTGGAAACCGATAATCTCAGCGCCGTCTTCGGCGCACTGGCGGACCCGACGCGACGGGCGATTCTTCAGCGGTTGACCGTGGGCGATGCCAGTGTTGCCGACCTGGCCGGTCCGTTCGCTATCAGCCAGCCGGCCGTGTCCAAACACTTGAAAGTCCTGGAGGGCGCCGGCCTGATCTCCCGCAAGCGAGTGTCGACAGCGCGGCTTAGCCATCTGGAAACCGAGCAATTGAAGGCGGCGACGGAGTACATGGAAAAGTACCGAAGGTACTGGAACGAATCTTTCGACCGCCTCGACGACGCCCTCGCCATGTTTCAACGATCCGCAGAACACCCGGACGGAAACGTCGATGCCTGAGGCCACCAGACCCGACATAGCTGACCTGAACGTCTTCGTCACGCGGGTATTCAAGGCCCCACGGGAGGTGGTGTGGCGCTTCTGGACCGAACCGCACCTGCTGGCCACCTGGTTTGGCCCGGCAGGCGTAACCGTGCCGATTGACAGTGTCACAGTCGAACTCCGGGCCGGGGGCCGATGGGAGCTATCCATGGTCGACTCCACTTCCGGTGCCCTGAATCCCATTCTCGGACGGATCTCGTCGTTCGTCGCGCCCGAATTTCTTGAAATTCGGATGGACGCGGACACTGCCGCCGGCCCCGCCCAAGGAGTCCTGCTGCGCCTTAATTTCCATGACCATGGTGACCTCACCCGCGTCACCCTCCACCAGGGCCCGTTCACCGAGGAGATCCGGGACATGACGATCACCGGCTGGGAGCTCTCCTTCAACAAGCTCGACCTTCTAATCGAAAGGCACCCGGCATGAAACCGCACACCATCGACACCTCCGTAGGAGAGGTGATCTCCGCGGATGGAACCCCGATTTCGTATGAAAGAACCGGATCCGGACCGAGCGTCGTTCTCGTCGACGGAGCTTTCTGCGGCCGCGCCTTCGGCCCTTCGCGCAAGCTAGCCGGGGAACTGTCGTCATCATTTACCGTGTACTTTTACGACCGCCGCGGCCGCGGCGACAGCGGGGACACGAAACCCTATGCAGTGCAGCGGGAAATCGAGGACCTCGCCGCGGTCCTGACAGCGGCCGGAGATACCCCGTACGTCTACGGCATTTCCTCCGGTGCCGCACTTGCGCTCGAAGCTGCCGCGGCCGGCATCGGGATCCGTAAGCTGGCGATTTTCGAAGCGCCCTACACCGGTGTCGGCTCGGCAAACGGGGTTCCGGAGGACCACGGTGCGCGCCTCGAGGAGCTGCTCGCCGAAAACAGGCGGGGCGCGATGGTTTCCTACTTCCTGGTAGAGATGATCAACCTCCCTGCCTTCGTGCCCCTCTTGCTGCGCTTCATTCCCGGCGTATGGAAACACCAAACGGCGGCGGCCAACACGCTGCCGTATGAGACGAAAGTACTGAACAATTTCATTGCCCCCCTCGATCGGCTCACCGCCATCTCAGTACCCACCAGGGTCATGGTCGGAGGGAAGGCTGCCGCCGTGATGGCGGCCGCGCAATCGGAGGTCGCGGGGAGCATCCCGGGCGCCGAGCATCGTGTTCTCGCCGGCCAAACCCACCAGGTTTCCGAAAAGGCCGTCGCACCCCAACTCGTCGAGTTCTTCACCGTTTGACACCGGAACCGGAGGGTTCCGCCCCACTCCAGTCACCTCGCGTCAGGAGAACAGCCATGACAACAAGAACGACGCCCGCCAGCGGCTCCACAACAGACTCAGTCCCTTCCGCCACTGATGAACGCACCCGTTTCCTGCTGGCCTGCGGAATTGTCGCCGGACCCCTCTACCTCATCGTTGGATTCACGCAGGCATTCACCAGAGCCGGATACGACGCCGCGCACAACGATTTGAGCGTGCTTGCCAACGGAGACCTCGGCTGGATCCAGATCAGCAACCTCATCCTCACCGGACTCCTGACCTTTCTCAGTGCACTGGGAATCCGCCGCGTCCTCCGCGGCGGAAAAGGCGGCACCTGGGGACCGGCACTCCTCGGGGTCTACGGCCTGGGCCTGATTGGAGCAGGAATCTTCGTCGCCGACCCCATGAACGGATTCCCGCCCGGAACGGCTCCCGGCCACACCACACCCGGTTCGCTCCACGGGTTCCTCCACTTCGTCACCGGCGGCATCGGCTTCATCGCACTAATCGCCGGATGCCTCGTACTCTCCCGCCGGTTCTTCGCCGCTGGGGCAAGAGGCTTCGGCACGTTTTCAATCATCACCGGCGCGCTGTTCCTCATCGCATTTGCTGGCATAGCCACCGGATCAACCGATGCCCTCGTTGTTCTTGGCTTCACCGGGGCAGTCATACTTGCCTGGATATGGCTCGCGCTGGTTACGATCCGCCTGCGCAGACGGACCGGGCACCCATGAGACATCCCTACGGCGGCCAGGAAACCAACCCGGCCGGCGAGCAACGCACCTCCCAGGCTCGACCATCTGGGCCGGCTTAAGCCGCCCGATCGGGGACCCTCGGGAGTCATACTGTGAGCATGAAATTCACTACGACAATCCAGGGCAGCGGCAATAAAGCAGGGATCACGGTCCCCGAGGACGCCGTCGACGCAGTCGGGGCTGGCAGGCGACCGCCGGTGGTCGTGACCATCAACGGCAAGAGCTGCCGCAGCAGCATCGCGGTGATGGGCGGCCAGAATATGGTTGGGGTCAGCGCTGTCAACCGTGAACTGACGGGAGCCTCAGCCGGGGACATCGTGGAGGTGGACGTCGAACTGGACATGCGGCCGCGAATCATTGACGTGCCCGAAGACCTGGGGGTCGTCCTGGAGGCGGACCCCGAGGCGAAGGCGTTCTATGCGACGCTGAACTACAGCAGCCAGCGGCGTTACGTGGAGCCGGTCGCAGATGCCAAAACGCCAGATACCCGCGCCCGCCGAATTGCAAAGGTAGTGACGGACCTCAAGTCCGGCAAAAAGTAACTCGGGCATACTCTGATGGACCCTGGCTGGTTTTGAGGCGGTCAACGGGGCGGGTCCCGATGAGTTCCCTCGTTAAAGTGACCATCCAGCGCGTGAAGTAGTGATGCTGTAGCTGCAGCTCCATCTGCAACCCGTCGGAACCGCATCAGGTTTCCCGCTGGGCAGCGCGGGTTCCGTCGTGGATACGAAGAAGCCTCCGCGCGAATCCAGGAGCCAGGCCGCAGGACAGGCCCATCGGAATGCCACCACCCTGGCAGACTCGTCAGTCCCGGCGCAGCAGCCCAGGCGCGGATGTCCTTCGCGCCCGGTCCCGCAGCGCGAAGCTCGGTGGGCCCCTTGCGGCCGCCGCTACGACAGAATCGAGGCCCCATCGCTTCCCCCGACCGTCCGCGGGCCGGGGCTCAGACCAGCAAGGAGACGGCGTGGGCGATCACGAGGGCCAGGAGAACGAATCCGCCGGCGGCTTCGAGCCCCATCATCATTTTGGCTCGTGGCGACAAGGGCATGGTGTCGGTGGGGCTGAAGGCCATGGAGTTGGACAGCGAGAAATAGGTGTAGTCGACGAAGGAGGCCACCCAGCCACTCTTGACGGAGGATCGCGTAGCAACTTCCGTGACAGCGTCGTGGTCTTCGTCCTGGGGAAACCGGAAGTCAGCAGCGGGAAGGTTGTCGCGGTGGGAATTCCGACGTGCCACCGGTCCGCCGCGGTCCAGTTCCCAGAAGACCAGGGCAAAGGCGATGACGTTTGTCACCCAGATCTGCAGTGCTGCCAGAAGGAGCGTGCGCCCGTCGCCGCTGCCGGAGGCGGTCAGCAAAATGATGAGTTGCACCAAGGCGACGCCATTTGCAGCGACGAGGAGGAGTGCCTGACCCGTGGCCAATCGTTTTGACCAGCGGGTCTCTTTGTGCAGGCGGCGGGGATTAAGAATCAGCAGGGGGATCAGCATCACGAGCCCGATTCCCACGACTGTGTAGCGGATGAGCGGTAGGAAAGCGCTGGGAAGGGCGGCATAGAGACCAAGCGCAATGAGCAACCCGATTACTGCCGGCCAGCGGTGTTCGGAACGATCCTTCAGGTTTGCAGTTTCAGACATCCACCGAGTCTAGGCAAAGCAACGGCGCATGCCGGCCTGGGCGCGTACTGAACCGAGGCCAGACATAGTCGGCAAAATGCGATTTTTGGGTGTCTTGGTCATGATTGTCCAGCGCTCGTTGCCGTACGGCGATTGCGGGTGACGCCATGGCTCAAAATTCCTGGTCCTTGCCATCCTCAGACTCGCAGTACAGCGGGAGGGGGCGGACAAAACGAAGGGCGCACCTCTTTGACAGAAATGCGCCCTTCGCCTGCGATCAGGTCAGTCCTTCTTGAAGGCGTCCTTGACCTTCTCGCCGGCCTGCTTCAAATCACCTTTGGCTTGGTCAGCCTGTCCTTCAGCCTTCAGGCTGTCGTCGCCCGTGGCGTTCCCGGCAGCTTCCTTGCCCTTACCGCCCGCCTTTTCGGCAGCGTTCTCAATCTTGTCGCCTAGTCCCATGGTGTTTCCTCCTCTGGTTGGCAGCCGATTGATACGGCCATACCCCTATCCTAAGCATGCTTGTGATCAGGATTTCAAGTCCGAGCGTGCCCTGGAGTGCGCCTGCTTGCATCTCGCCGCATCCACCACTGTTGGACCAGACCTTGTAGGCGGCGGCATATGTAACCGTCCCGGATGCCCGGCGAACCCAACCGGGTCTTCTATCTGCCCAACCTGCAACCAATGGTTGCGCATGCCTGCGGCATGCCCTACATTGATGTGCAACCAAAGGTTGCGCAGACAGGGGAGTCGGATGGAACACGGCAGCATCGAGCGGGAGATCGAGATCGAAGCGACACCGGAGGTGGTGTACGAGGTCATCAGCAAGCCGGAGCACCTGCGGGAGTGGTGGCCGGATAGGGCGGAGCTCGAACCGGTACCCGGCGCCACCGGGGTCATCTCGTTTGGCGACAGGTCGTCGCCGCAGGCAAAGAGCGTCACGCTCACGGTGGTGGAGGCCGAACCGTCCCGGCGGTTTTCCTTCCGGTGGGTGTACGACGATGGTGAGACCGCGACGTCGTCCAACTCGCTCCTGGTGACCTTCGACCTGATCCCATCGGACAGGGGCACGCTGCTGCGTTTCACCGAGACGGGATTCCGTGAAAAGGGTTGGGAGGCAGCCGTGCTCGAGCAGAGTTACCGCGACCACGTCCGCGGCTGGGACTTCTTCCTGCCCAGGCTCGTCACCTACGTCGCCCGGCTGGTATCGGCGGCATGAGCGTCGCCGTCGACGACGACCTCTGGTCGGCGGTGGGCGATTCGACCCGGCGGCGGATGCTCGACCTGCTGCTCGACGACGGCGGCGGCACAGCAACCACGCTGAGCAGGCAACTGCCGGTCTCACGGCAGGCGGTCGCCAAACACCTTGGCGTGCTCCACCGGGTGGGAATGGTCCATGTCAGGCCTTCGGGGAGGGAGCGCATCTACGTGGTGAGCCAGGGTCAGCTGGCCCGCGCCGTGGCACAACTGTCCTCGGTCGGCTCGACCTGGGACGCCAGACTGCAGCGCATCAAGGGAATCGCAGAAGCAATCCAGCACGGCCGCGAAGGATGAGGCCCCGCGAACGAGATCTCGCCGCATCCGTGGCGGAGCTGAGGGATTCCGCCCAAATGCGGGCGCTCACACGAAAATAGTGAGGTATCGAAAATGTCGGACTTCACCACCGCCTTTACCGTGGAGCGGACTCCCCGGGCAGTCTTTGAGGCCATCACAATCGTCGGCGGCTGGTGGTCGCAAGAAGTCCAGGCGTCACCGACCAGGTCTGGACAACTACTTCAACTTCATCCAAGACCAGACCGAATGGCAGGACACCCAAGTCGTCGTCGAGATCTCCGAACCGGCCGGGCCGAGGTCCGCTTCGCGCACGTAGGCCTGGCGCCGCAGTACGAGTGTTATGAGGTGTGCTCCAACGCGTGGGGCGGCTACCTTGGCTGCAGCCTGCGGAACCTGATTAACACCGGTGAGGGCCAGCCCAATCTGAAGGAGGCCGGCGACGCCCCGGCCCACCAGCAGGCCGCCAGTGTGCTGCGCAGCGGTAGCTCTCCGTGCCCGAATCGCCCGTCGGTGAACTGGAAAGGACAGAACCACGTCGGCACCTTTCCGGCGAGCACAGAGGTTATTCACCGACCTGTGGACCTGGCGGACCATGCCCGGCTCGCCGCTTCAATCGCGGGCCTTCCACCCGGGGCAAGGCAGCCGGGTGCGGCCCGCTCTGCGGAGCGGGCCGGGAGATGTGCGGCCGGCGCCGGGCACTAGCTGTACTCGGCCAACGGGGGCGTCGCCGACGAGGAGGCAGCCCTTTCCCGGCTTATGGCACGAGCACGATTTTTCCCGCCGCAGCCGAGGACTCAAGCATCTCGTGAGCGCGACGAGCGTCGGACAGCGGCAGGCGCGCAGCCACGACCGGGTGGATCTCGCCGCGACGGAGCAGTTCGAGCAGAGTGTGGAAGTCCTCCCGGAACCAGTCCTGGTGGCGGATGCGCAGTTTCTGGTTCCGGTAGGCGAGCACCCGCCGCCGGGGTGAGAGCAGACCCCAGAGCGCGACGCTGATCGTGGCCGCGTACCACTCGGCCCACCCCCGCCAGCTCTTGCGCCCGAGCTTGAGTGTGGAGTAATGGCCGAACACGACGAGCCGTCCGCCGGGCCGCAGCGCGCGGAAGGAGTGAAGCGACAGTGCGCCGCCGAGCCCGTCCAGTGCAACATCGACGCCGTTGCCGGTCAGTTCGCGCACCCGCACGACGAAATCTTCGTTGCGGTAGTCGATCGCGACCGCGCCGAGGCGCTCGACCGCGGCGCGGTCACCAGCTGAAGCGGTGCCGTAGAGGCGAAGACCTGCCAGCGCACCGAGCTCGAGGACCGCGGTGCCTACCCTGCCGGCTGCACCGTGCACGAGCAAAGTCTCCCCGCGCTTAGCCATAGCCACACGGTGAAGCAGCTGGTAGGCGGTCATGAAGGGGAAGACGAGGCTCACGACCTCCGCCGGGTCGAGGTCTTCGGGCACCTCGACCGCGTATGCCTCGGGCACGCAGACGAGCTCCGCGTTCGCGCCCCATACCGTCAGCGCACCGACGCGGTCCCCTTCCCGCAGCCTCGAGCAGCCCTCGCCCAGTTCGTCGACGACACCCACGAGCTCGTAGCCGGGCGTGAACGGCGGCTTCGGCACGCCGAAATATGTGCCGGCGCGCAGCAGGGAATCGGTAAATGACACGCCGGAAGCCAGAACTCTGACACGGACCTCGCCCGGACCCGGTCGGGGATCGTCGGCCTCCACCACCAGCAGCACCTCTGGACCGCCGAAATGGTCGACGACGACACGCTTCATAGGCTCAGCCTACGCCGGCCGCTGGCCGTCAGATCAGGGACTTTAGTCCGGTCGCAGACGCCGGGTCGCATGGTGGCGACGATCCCTCCTAAGCCCTGTCCGTGGGGAGCCAGGTTGTCGCGAGCAGTTGTGACGCCGGAACACTTCAGGCGCCCGTTTCAGGCCTACTCGCTTGGGGAGTCGGGGCCCAGGAGGGTACGTGCGTGGGGGATCGCACGTCCGACGTCGTCGTCGAGGTCTCCGGTGGGCAGTGAACCGAGTTCGCCGCGGAGCAGCCCGACGCCCTCGAGCAGCACGTCGTACTGGACGTCGATGAAGTTGTCGCTCACCCAACTGTGAAGACACATCAGAAGCGGGTTCGAATCGAGCGCGACAATTGAGCCCGTCCACGTGCGACGAGAAGTGCCTGCAGGGTACCTGCCTGGCCGGCTCGGAACATTTTGCGGTATCCGATTTCCGGAGTTGCCAAAAACCATCAGGGTCTTTAGTCCCTATCCGGGAGTCCGCCGCGGGCGTGAACTGGAAAGGTGCTCAGGGCAACAACCTCCGGAGCGACAACGGTCCTATAGATCCGGACCACGGCCGCCGGCCAGGATCCCGGCGCGACGCCACCCATGGCTATCACATACATATCTCCCGGTGTCTTCCCGGGGATCGCGTCAGCAATCCGGGATCGTGGCCCCGTGGGCAGCATGCCTGCCCGGCGACGGCTCGGGGACCGGGGATATGGACTTCTCCAAAGGATAAAGTTCATGAAAAAGACTATTCGCATCATCGGAACAACTGCCGTGACGGCTGCTTTGGGTTTGGGTGCCAGTGCCCTGCCCGCCAGCGCCGCTGTCAGTGCCACCGCCAACTCCTGGAACCAGTCCTCGTTCCAGAACAGGCACCAGATGCAGGACAACACCCGGCACGATACCCAGCGCGGCTGGTTTGACGGCGAGGACCGGTGGCACAGCAACTCCGACGGCTGGGGTTGGCGTGACGACGACGGCAAATGGCGTGACGACAACGACCACAACGGCTCGTGGACGGGCCATGACGGCTGCCGGCACGACAAAGACGGGTTCTTTGACCACAACGGGCAGCGGCACGACAACAACAGGCGCCACCACCGCACGATCACCTGGTGACCGGGCCCTGCTGAGGACCCGGAGAACAGGCCTGGTCGGGGCGGCGGGAGCAATACGCGCCGCCCCGATCCCGCTCACCGGGGTTTCAACTCTGCAGGCCCGCCCGGACTGAATAAGAACGACATTCATGCTGGGGCCGTGCTGGCCCCGGAAGAAAAGGGCATTCATGAACCAGCACCTGGGAGCGCAGATGACGGCGCGGTGCCGGCACGCAGCGGCGGAACCCGCGCGTCCGGCCGCTAACGACGACGGCGTCCGGCGCCGGCTCAGGGCATTCACCGGGGCCGCTGTGGCCGGCTCTTTTGCCCTGCTCGCGATTGCAGCGCCGGCAAACGCCGATGGCGGAGATGTACTGCGGACCGGAAGCGGCAGACTGCTCAGCCACGGCGCAGAGGTTCAGGTGCGCGTCAGCTACCGATGCGAGGAAGGCCGGATCGCCGGCGTCGGGATCTTCCTGACACAAGCCAGCCGCCACGGGCCTGCTGTCTTTGGAGGTGCCGGGTCCGGGCAACGGTCATGCACGGGGGAGACCGAAAGTGTGATCTTGACGGTCCGTGCCGGGAGTGGCCACTTCAGGCGGGGCTCCGCCTCCGAAACAATGTCCCTGTTTACCAGCGCACCCGGGACCCCGGATGAGACCGGGCAGCTCACGGAGACCATCCGCCTGGATCGCCGGTAAGAAACCGCGCCGACCACGTCCGCGAGGGACGCCCACCTTTTCGCTTGGCGCACCTAGCCGAGTGGATGGCTCAGAGATAGCTGGCGGGCGTGAAAGTCGAAGTGAAGCGTGGGGTAAGCGTAGACGTCGTTGAGTGTCATGGCCGGGGCGAAAAATGGGTCCCACCGGTCCGGGAAGGGCATCGATCCTGATAGCGAGGTCGGGCTCTCACGGTCCAGTCTGCGCGTGATGGCGGTGATGGTGGTATCGAGTTTCCGGAGCATTCGGTGCCTGTTGTAGACGAGGGCAGCGGCCCGGGAACCCCAGTAATTCACGACGTCAAACGGGCGTGTTCCGGCATTCAGGACGGCGGCGAACGCTTTGCCGACTGGTTCGGGGAGCCTGACGAGGACGTGGACCATCGGAAGCAGGGCGCGGACGATCATGTATCCGAAAACCATGTGGAATAGCAGTTCTTCGTTGGTCCACCGGGTTCCGCTACTGCCGCGCCGAAGGTCCGCGGCGGTTGCGCTGTCGAGCCAGCCGTCGAGGGCGTGGCGGGCGCGGCTGTATCCGGCCATGATTTCCGCTGTGTTTGGTTCCACGTCGGGCTGTCCCCCTCTTCAGGACTGAACCCGCATGCGGTCCGGTAGTGTTCGCGATTCGTTGCTGATGGCTTCATTATGGGTCGCGACAGGGCGGGGCGGGAACGTTGACGGCGTCAGGGGCACAAACAGTCTTCTGCGGTCGCCTGAGGCGGGGCCGGATCTGGGGCTGGTCAGATGACGGCGGAGCGACGTTCGATCAGGACGGTGTCGCGCCACTGCCCGGTGCGCGGCCCGTGCGCCATTCGGGCGACGCGGTGTCTGCGTCCGACGACGACGAAGCCGTTGGCGAGGTGGAGTCTGAGGCTGGCTTCGTTTTCGGGGAAGACGCTGGCCTGGATGGTCCAGATTCCGTCAGCCTCGGTGGAGTCTGCCAGGGCCCGCAGCAGCGCTGCGCCCAGGCCCTGTCCGCGGGCAACGGCAGCGACGTACACGGAGTGTTCGACCACGCCGGAGTACGCAGAACGGCCCGACGTGGGGGAGACGGCGGCCCAGCCAAGGACCCGACCGTCTGCAGTTTCGGCAACGAGCCGGTGGCGGGTCAGTTTCGAGTTGTTGAACCGTTCCCAGTCGGGCACCTCTGATTCGAAGGTGGCGTGGCCGGTGGCAATCCCCTCACGGTAGATCCGCTGCACGGCCGGCCAGTCGCCGTCGCGCATGGGGCGGATGGTGACCGCGGACAGTTCCGGCGCGGTCACAGGGTCGCCAGGAGGGCGGCTGTCTGTTCGATGGCACCCGGAACGAGGGAGTAGTACGCCCAGGTGCCGCGTTTTTCGCGGTGCAGCAGGCCGGCGTCGACCAGGATCTTGAGGTGGTGGGAAACGGTGGGCTGGCCCAGACCCAGCGGCCCGGTGAGGTCGCAGACGCAGGATTCACCGGAGGCTTCGGCTTTGACCATGGAGAGCAGCCGCAGCCGGTTCGGATCGGCCAGCGCCTTGAAGACCACGGCCTTCCGCTTCGCGTCCCCAGCACCCAGGGCAGGTATTCCTGCCGGGGCGCAGCAGGCTTCGTCCGTGACGGGCTCGAGCATAGGCAGCGAGTTCATGTATCCATTATGCCTCGATATTGACAATCATCAATGTATGAGCCTAAAGGCGGGGCTGGTGAAGGTTAGGAGCTGGCCGTCTCGGCGCTGTGCCGAAGAACGACGCCGTCCGCGGCGCGGGCCGCGGCGGGAAACAAGACAAGGAGGAGGCCCAAGCCGACCGCCGCACCGACCAGCTGTGCGAGGACGAAGGCGGGAACGGAGGCCGGTGCGATGCCGGCGAACGTGTCACTGAAGATGCGGCCGACAGTCACGGCCGGGTTCGCGAACGATGTCGAAGACGTGAACCAGTATGCGGCGCCGATGTATGCACCCACCGCCGGAGCGGCGAGGACGCCACGGGAGGTGGCTGCGAGGGCGAAGATCAGCAGGACCAGCCCCGCGGTAGCCACAACCTCGCCCAGTAGATGCCCCGTCGTTGCGCGCTCCTTGGCGGAGATTGAGGTGCTTACGTCAAACATGGCGTTCGCGACCAAGCTGCCACTCACCGCACCCACGGTCTGGGCGGTCACGTAGGTGACCAGCTCCGGAAGGGTCAGCCCGGTACCGCTGCCTCGACCCAGGACCCAGTCGGCGAGGGAAACCACGGGATTGAAATGCGCGCCGCTCACGGGCCCGAGCATCAGGATCAGCACCGTCAGGCCCAGGACCGTGGCGGTGCTGTTCTGGAGAAGCTGGAGGCCGGTGTCACCGGGGGAGAGCTGCTGGGCGGCGATCCCGGAGCCGACGACGATGGTCACGAGCAAGCTGGTGCCGAGCAGTTCAGCGACGGCTGGTCGCCACAGCGGTGGCTGGTTGGAGGTCATGGAAACAGCTTGACCGAAAGAATTAACTCAGTCAAAATTGAATCAATGAATATTGAGACAGTGGGCGGGTTTCGGGCGCGGGTGGCCAAGCACGCGGCCCTCGCCGATCCCGCGCGGCTGCGCATCGTTGACCTGCTGACCCTGGGGGACTTCGCCCCGACCGAGCTACAGGCAGAGCTGGGCATGCCGTCGAATCTGCTGTCCCATCATCTGCGCACTCTGGAAGAGGCCGGGCTGGCAGTGCGCCACCGCTCCGAAGCCGACAGGCGCCGCAGCTACATCCGGCTTGCTGCCGGCGCTCTGGAGGGCCTGGTGCCGGGGGCCGCGCACGGTGCGCGCCGCGTCCTGTTCGTCTGCACGCGAAACAGTGCACGCTCCCAGCTGGCCGCCGCACTCTGGCGACAGGCCAGCGACATCCCATCGATGTCGGCCGGAACACATCCCGCCGACAGCATCGCCCAGGGCGCCGTCGAGGTCGCCAGCCGTCACGGCATGGACCTCGCCGGCATTCGTCCTCGCCAGCTGGACGCGGTGGCGGCGGAAGGGGACTTGATGGTGACCGTGTGCGATAACGCCCATGAGGAGCTGGCCGGGCAGGGCGACCTCCACTGGTCGGTGCCGGATCCGCTGCGGCTTGGTACTGAGGAAGCCTTCGAGAAGGCCTTCGAGGACATCGCCCACCGTATCAACGGCCTCGCTCCGCGCATGCTTGCTGCCTAGCTTGGCGTGGTGGGGCCCGCGTCACGCAAACATTGACAATCATCAATTTATAGTCCAATACTGTCTATATCGATCAACATCAATATCCCGCTTTGGCGCTCCACCGTGTCTGACGCAGGCCCCCTGCCGGCCCGCGCTGCATCCGTCACCGAACTAAATCCAGGAGAAACTCCGTGAGCACCGAAACCGCCAAGAAGCCCTCCGTCCTGTTCGTCTGCGTCCACAATGCCGGCCGCTCCCAGATGGCCGCCGCCTTCCTCACCACCCTCGGCGAGGGACGGATTGAGGTCCGCTCCGCCGGTTCCCAGCCCGCCGACAAGGTCAACCCCGCCGCCGTCGAGGCGATGGCCGAACTGGGCATCGACATGTCCGCCGAGATTCCCAAAGTCCTCACCACCGAGGCCGTAAAGGAATCCGACGTCGTGATCACGATGGGCTGCGGCGACGAGTGCCCCTACTTCCCCGGCAAGCGCTACGAGGATTGGGTCCTGGAGGACCCCGCCGGCCAGGGCGTCGACGCCGTTCGGCCTATCCGCGACGACATCAGGACGCGCATCGAGGACCTCATCGCGTCCCTGATGCCCGCAGCCCAGTAACCAGCCCGGCACCGACGAACGAAACAGGGGACACCGTGGATCCAGCGAAGAACCTTCCCGTTGCCGTGATCGGCGCCGGGCCCGTGGGCCTGGCCGCCGCGGCCCACCTCCTCGAACGCGGACTCGAACCGCTGATCTTCGAAGCTGGTCCTTCCGCGGGCGCCGCCATCGAGCAGTGGCGCCACATCCGGCTGTTCTCCCCGTGGCGGTTCAACATCGACGCCGCCGCCGTCCGCCTGCTCGAAGCCGACGGATGGGAATCGCCCCGGCCCACGGCGCTGCCCTACGGCGGGGAGGTCATCGACAATTACCTGACGCCGCTGGCCGCTCTTCCCGGGATAGCCTCGCGTCTGCAGACCGGCGCGCGAGTCATCGCGGTCACCCGCCAGGGCATGGACAAGACCCACACGCGTCACCGCGAGGCCACGCCGTTCGTCGTCCGGGTCGAGCACGAGGACGGAGAAACCCGGGACCACGCGGTGGCCGGGGTCATTGACGCCTCCGGCACCTGGTCCGCGCGCAATCCGCTCGGCACATCCGGGCTGCCGGCCATCGGCGAACACTCGGCAGCCGAGCGGATTTCCTCGCCGCTCCCGGACGTCACCGGCCGTGACCGTGGCTCGTTCGCCGGCCGCCGTGTCCTGGTCGTCGGCGCCGGCCACTCCGCCGCCAACACCCTGATCAGCCTCGCCGACCTGGCCAAGGAAGAGCCGGACACCCGGATCCTCTGGGCGGTCCGCGGCGCGTCCGCCGACAAGGTCTACGGCGGCGGCGACGCCGACGGATTGCCCGCCCGCGGCCAGCTCGGTGCCCGCCTGCGCCGCCTCGTCGAGGCAGGCACCATCGAACTGCACACCGGTTTCGGAATCAGCTCGCTGAAAGCCCTCACCTCGCACCTGACCGTCGAATCCGTTGACGGCCGGACCTTGGTGGCTGACGTCGTCGCGCCCTGCACGGGCTTCCGCCCGGACCTGCATATCCTCCGGGAACTCCGGCTGAACCTGGACCCCGCCGTCGAAGCACCCGTGGCGCTCGGCCCGCTCATCGATCCGGAATTCCACTCCTGCGGCACCGTTCCCCCGCACGGCGCGGCACTGCTGGCCCACCCGGATAAGGACTTCTACATCGTGGGCATGAAGTCCTACGGCCGGGCGCCGACCTTCCTGCTGGCGACCGGCTACGAACAGGTCCGGTCCGTCGTCGCAGCCCTCGCCGGGGACCGCAAAGCCGCGGACACCGTCCAGCTCGAACTCCCCGCAACCGGTGTCTGCTCCTCCGACGTCGGCACCAGCTGCGAGGTTCCGGCCGCAGCCGCCGTCGCATCCGAGTCCCCGTGCTGCTCCGCTCCGGAGCCGGTGCTGGTCGGTTTTCCCACCGGACTGGCCCACGGCCGCCACTGCGAAAACACCTGAACCGGACTCCCCGTCGGCGAACCGCGCCAGTGGATCGCTGGAATGACTGAACAAGGAATAATCAAGAGCATGACCGAGACCTCGAAAACGCCCAGCATCCTATTTGTCTGCAGCAAGAACGGCGGAAAATCCCAGCTCGCCGCTGGCCTGATGAACCAGCTGGCCGGCGGGGCCGTTACCGTCTACTCCGCGGGCACAAAACCGGGCAAGTCGCTCAATCCCCAGGCCGCGGAGTCCCTGGCCGAGCTCGGCATCGACATCACCGGCGAACACCCCAAGCCCGTCAGCGACGCGGTCCTGGACGCGGTCGACGTCGTCGTCGTCCTGGGCAACGAAGCAAAAGTCGAGCCCCGCGAGGGTCAGCGGCTCGAGGTTTGGGATACGGACGAGCCCTCCGAACGCGGCATCGAAGGCATGGAACGCATGCGCCTGGTCCGGGACGACATCAAGGCCCGGGTCCAGGAGCTGCATGCGGAGCTTGCCGGAAAATAGGCCATGCCCCCACCAGCGCCATCGCGAACACCGGTCGCAGAGGGAACGCCAAGCCGGTAGCGGAATTGGCCGGGCAACGGAACAGCGCAGGCGCGATACCGACAGTCGCTAGTCCGGCCCCGGAGGAAAGCAGATCGCCGCCGTCGCCTCTCATCGCGGCGCTTCCCGAAGAAACGGGATGAAACGGGGGAGCTGTTCGCGCAATGATGGTAGGGTCCGGGACATGGAAATGCGCCTTGAGGTTATCCAGGTTCCGGTCTCCGATGTGGACCGGGCGAAGACGTTCTACACGGAGCAGATGGGATTTGAACTCGACCACGATGTCGAACACATTCCAGGGATGCGGGTCGTGCAGCTCACACCGCCCGGCTCATCGGCGTCGATTGTTATCGGGACAGGCATGCACAGCATGACCCCGGGCAGCCTGGAAGGGTTGCAGCTTGTTGTGGCCGACATGGCTTCGACCCGGTCCGAGCTGCTTCGGCGCGGTGCGGACATCAGCGATCCCCACGACCTCGGCGGATTCCTCTTCGCCTATTTCAGCGACCCGGACGGCAACCGCTGGGTCCTCCAGGAAATCGCGCCCAAAGGTGCTTCCAACACCTCGTCATAGCAGAGCTGGAGCCTGTTCGTCTTCGGTCAGGCTTCAATGATCGAGGCAAGTTTGACGGCGTTTTTTGTCCGGCCCAGGTGCAAGTCAACGTGCGCTGCCCGGCTGGTTGCCCGGCAAGATCCAGCCGCCGGACACCGAGCAGCTGGAGGCTTGCGGTGTCGATGGCGGTGCCGGCGTCGGTGGTGCGTCGTGTGGCCGCGGAGACGTCAGGAACTGCATCGTGTTTTGGTCCGGCGCTCTGCACGACGACGGGCTGGGTCAGGAGTGCCGTGCCGGAACCCGTGAACCACGGCTGGTCGGGCGCTATCTGGCGGTAGCTGTCAGAGCTGTTGCCTTTGCTGCAGCGGTCCGGCGAATCTCCTTGACCTGCTCGATCTGCGGGGCAAGTTCCTGCATGCGGGTCGTCACGTATTTATCCAGGACCCTGTCCAGCGCGGCATGGAACCCCGTCTTGTCGCGGCAGACGGCGTCGGTGACGGCGATTTTGAACTCTTCCTGCCCGCCCGCAGCCCGACCGGCGTCAGCGGCCTGATGGGGATCCGCGTACGACGAGTAGGGGGACTCTTTCATGCACGTTTTCCAGTCCATTATGGCTTTGTCGATGCCGGAATCGCCCGAGGTGGACAGGCTGGCCGGAAAGAACGAGTTGTAGGCGATGCCGGTGGCGAGCATGTAGTTTTCGGCGCTGCCGTAGATGGTTCTCATGGCTTCGCCACGGCATCCGCCGGATGCGGTGCCCGTTCCTTCGACGTGGGTCATCGTTGCGGAGCCATTGGGCCCGGTGAGGGCGTTGGTGAATGCCGGGTTGGCAAAGAGTTGGCCGTCTCCTGTGTCGACTGTGGGTTCCCGCGGCCCGTGCGGCCCGAGGCTGGCGTAGCCGCTGGCCTTGGCGGCGCCGACGGTCAGCCGTTTGAACCCGATGGCACCGTTGAGGTCCAGTGTCAGGTCCATTGCGGGGGGCGTGTAGTCGAAGCCGGCCTTGGCCATGCAGAGCCGGACAGCCTCCTGCATGCCCTTTTCGGCGATCGGATCGGCTGACGCGTAGGTCTCGGCCTGATGGGTGATCCCCGAGACAGGTTCCGGGGATGCGGTAACTGGCGCGGCCGGAATGGCAGCCGCGGCGAGCGCGACGGCGGTGCCGGCTATCAGGACGGCGGTGCCGAGAGTCTTCTTTTTCATTGTGGCTCCTTAGGGCGTTTGGGCGATGCGGTGGCCGGCCCCCCGGGGGGGAGGCCTGGGTGATTGGTCAGAAAGGCTAGGTCAGTAGGTTCTTTTCGTGGGCGAACGCGACGAGCTGGATCCGGTTCTTGAGTTTGAGTTTCGCCAGGATGCTGCCCACGTGGGACTTCACGGTGGCTTCGCTGAGGACGAGCGACGCGGCAATCTCGGCGTTTCCCAGGCCTTTGGCGGCCAGGAGGAAGACGTCGCGTTCCCGCCCGGACAGGTCGGCGAGCGCCGCGTCGTTGCCGCTGGAGGGGGTGGTGTAATCGCGCAGGAGTTCGTTGGTGAGAGCCGGGGCGATGACCGAGTGGCCGGCGTGCACGGTCCGGATGGCAGCGAGGAGGAACTCCGGTGTGGTGTCCTTCGTCAGGAAGCCGGCGGCACCGGCCTGGATGGCGCGGACGACTGCTTCGTCGTGCTGGATGGTGGTCAGGACAATGATCTTCGTGGACGTCCCGGGCGTGGCTTCCAGGATCTTCCTCGTGGCGGTGATGCCGTCCATGACGGGCATTCGAATGTCCATCAGCAGTACGTCGGGACCTGCCTCCTGCACGAGAAGGACGGCGGCCTCTCCATTGATGGCGTCTCCGACGAGGTCCATGTCGGACTGGCTGCGCAGGATCATTTTGAGTCCGGCGCTGAACAGCGGCTGGTCATCTGCCAGGGCAACCCGGATGGGTGCGGCGGTCATAGCCTGGCTGCCAGGATCGGCAGGGGCTCCGCGTCCGGGGCTCCAGCGGCTTCTTGGCGGGTGCCTGCCGACGGGAGGAATGCCAGCACCTCGAAGGTCTCCTCGCCCCGGACCGTTTCGACCCAGCCCGCCGCCGCTGCGGCGCGCGTTTTCATCCCGGCGATTCCCCGGCCCGCCAGGGATGGCTCCTCGCTTGGCGTGAGGTCACCCGCGGCAATGAGGGAGGAACGGACACGAAGCTCCAGGGATGTTGCCGTCCAGGCCAGGTGCAGGCGTGCGCCCCTGCTCCGGTCCGCGTGTTTGAAGGCGTTGGTCAGGCTTTCCTGTGCCAGCCGGAATACCGTCTGTTGCTGCAGGGGCGTCAAGTTCCAGGGCGTGCCCGTCGTGACGAGTTCGACCGGCATGCCGCTGGAACTCAACCGTCCGGCAAGAACCCCTAGCTCTTCGATGCTCCGCAACGCGGGGTCCGTCATCTCTGTGGAGAAATCTTCAATCAGCCGGCGCGTTTCGACCAGCGCTGTCCTGGCTGCGTCAGCGATGACCCGGGAAGCCTCGTCGACGGCGTACGGTTCCGTCCGGTGGACGAAGCGCATTCCATCGGCCTGCGCGACGATGACCGTCAAGGAGTGGGCAAGGACGTCATGGAGTTCCCTGGCGATTCTGTTGCGTTCTTGTTCAAGAGCAAGCTCAGTTGCGGTTGCCCGCAGCCGGGCCTCCGCTGCGAGCTGGGCTCGCCGGCTTCTCGAGGCGTTAATTACTGCCATCCCCACGGCCCAGGCCGCGAGGTTCAAGGCGGCGAACGCTCCGAAGATCAGAAAAGCGTAGGTGAGGGACCGCAGGAACCCCCTGCCATAGATCTGTGTGCCGAAAATGAAATTGATCCAGGTCTGGTCGGTAAACCAGTTGACTGTTGTAACGCCGGCAGAGACGACAGCTGCAAGGGGAACAATCCACCGGTTCCGGGTTTTCCAGCCGATCATGGCAAAGAAGATCACGACAGGAACCGCGGCGTAGCTGAGCACTCCCGAGAGCAGGACCAGCGGCAGGACCCTCACGCTCTGCAGCACCAGAGCGATGACGACAAGAACCAGAGCCGCGGCCGGCAGGATCTCGGCCACAGCGACGCCGGTCAGGAGGGCCAGCAGCAAGGCACTGTTCTGATCGAAATGGCGCTGCTCCAGAACCAGAAGCGTCCCCAGAAGCAGCGCAGCCGTAGCCGGTGCCGCCAGCGGCCTCAGGTACGTGAGTTTCCTATACATGCCTTCACCCTAAGCAGGGATTCACAACCCCGGTGCGCAATCCGCCAAGGTTCCGATCGGAGGATGAGGAAGTTCCCCCGGAATGATGACGAATCTGCATCACATCAGGGCAGTGCGGACGGGCTGTCCGCAGGCGACCTCATGCGGACCGCAGGTCATCGAGCAGGCATTGCACTTGCTCGGGCTGTTCGACGTTGGCGAAGTGGCCGCAGCGCGGGATGGTCACCAGCCGGGCGTGCGGGACTACTTCGGCCAACCGGATCAGGTCAGACGGCGGCGTGAACACGTCCTCGCCCCCGCGGGTTGCCAGGACCGGGCAGAGGATGCTGCGCCACTGGCCAAAATCGTAGCGGGCCACGGCCCGTGCAGCCGCGGCGAAGCTGGCAGGCCGGGCGTCAGCGCCGAGCCCGCTGATCACCCCTGCGGAGATGGCCGTGGAGTCTGCGAAGAGCGGGGACACCAGTGCACGCATCACAGGTGTGGTCCCGATGGTACGGAGCAGTGCAGGCCCTGCCGGGCCGAGGGCCGTCAGTGAACGCATGGCCAGCAGCATGCCCACAAACGCAGGGAACCCGGACACGCTGCGCAGAGGACGCCGGGACGCCTCGGACACACCGAAGGTGGTGGCCGAAATCGCGGCTACACTGATGGTCTGCTCCGGCCACGCCGCGGCAATGTGCAGTGCCAGGAAGCCTCCCATGGAGTGGCCCACGAGGTTCCACCGCCGGTACCCGAGCGCGGTCAGTACCTCGATGACAGCGCGTGCCATCGCCTCAACGCTGAAATGTTCCAGCCGGGCGCCCTCCGTGGATTCACCCCAGCCCGGCAGGTCAATGAGTACCCGATCATAGGCCGGTGCACCGGACAGCAGCGGCCGGAACGTAGTCCAGGATCCGGCGGCGCCGTGAAGGTAGACTTCCGGGCTGCTGGACGCGGGACCCCGGCCTCCGGTGCCCGGCTGGACTCGGACCGTGCAGGGACCCAGTTCCGAGGGGAGGACATGCCGCCGCAACGTCTCCGTATCCGTGCGCGCGGTTTCCTGCTGAACACTCATGGCCACCTTCTGCTCTTAGTCTGTGCAATTGATTCGGAGCTGCAGGGCTGGCGGACCGGACTCGCCTCCTGCTGTCCCGAATGGCCGGCGGCCGGCAGGAAACGGTCAGCGGGCGCGGCTTATTCGTAGCGGAGCGAGTCGATGGGGTTTTGCCGCGCGGCCCGCCAGGCCGGGAGGGTTCCGGCGATGAAGGCGATGGCCATGACCAGGAGGATGACTCCGGCGACGGGACCCGGGGCGAAGGCGAGGATGTGCAGGCCGGCCAGATCGCTGAGGGGACCGCGGGCGAGGGCGCCGCTGACGGCGGTTCCGAGCCCGATCGCGGCAGCGGAGCCGATGGCGCTTCCGAGGAAGCCGATGAAGGCCGCCTCGGTGCTGAACAGCCCGAAGACTGATCCGCTGCCCATGCCCATGGCTTTCATGAGGCCGATTTCCCGGGTGCGTTCCTGCACGGACATCAGCAGGGTGTTCACAATTCCGAACCCGGCCGCGATCAGGGCGATGACGGCGAAGGCGTCCAGGACGCCGATGATCCCGTTGATGACGGTCTTGACGGTGCCGATCCGGTCATCGAGCGTCTGGGCGCTGTAGCCGGCGGCGGCCAGCCTGCTCTTCATCTCGGTGACCTGCGCGGCGGTGGACGGGGCGAAGGTCGCCGTCGCGTCCGCCCATGCGGTCTTCGTTGCGGCCGGTGCTCCGGTGCCCTGGGCATCCGCAAGGGCTGTCGAGAGGGATTTGTTGACGAATGCGCCGCCGCCGCCGAGCAGGGCGCTTTGTTCAATCCCGGTGATGCGGGCAGTGATGGGGTGCAGCGTCCCGGTCGCGTCGGTGATGCCGATGGTGGCGTCCTGGCCGACAGCCTGGTTGTTGTCCGTGAACCCCAGCGGCGCCACGTAGCTGGCGGGAAGAATGAGCTGGAGTTCGGTGCCGGAGTCGTCGAGGGCAGTGCCCGCCGCGAGTTGCGGCTGGGCGCCGGCGAGGGGGCTCACGGAAAGCTGGTACTTGTCGCCGTTGCTCCATTGGACGTAGTCCGGGTTGAGCCTGATGACCGGCGTGACCGCGGTGATGCCCGGGATGGCGCCGATCGTGTCCAGGTCGGCCTGGCCCAGGGCCAGCTGGGTTGAGCCGGGCCTGCCGCCGGCCGCGAGGACCCGGGTGCTGGGATCGTATTTTTTCGGCCCGGAGGCGGTATTGCCGCTGGTATCGGCCTTGCCCACGGTGAAGGCGTTGCTGGAGCCGACGGCGGCGACCTGGGTATCGATGTAGTTTGAGATTCCGGTGCCGAGGCCGTTGGTGATGGTAAGGGTGAACGCCCCGACGAAGATGGCCAGGATGGTCAGCGAGGTGCGCAGTTTGCTTCGGAAGCTGTTCGTGATGGCAGTCTTCAGGATTTCGAGCGGTTTCATGCCGCGTGCTCCTCGTCGGTGTTGATCAGCAGGCCGTCGCGGATATAGAGACGGCGGTTGAAGCGGGCTGCCAGGTCGTGGTCGTGGGTGACAGTGATCAGGGTGATGCCGTGGCGGGTGTTCAGGTCGAACAGGATGTCCTCGACGATGCGCCCGGTGGCGGTGTCCAGGTTTCCGGTGGGTTCGTCCGCGAACAGGACCTGCGGGGTGTTGACCAGGGCCCGGGCAATCACGACCCGCTGTTTCTGGCCGCCGGAGAGGTTTCCGGCCTTGTTCCGGGCCTTGTCGGCCAGCTCGAGCTGTTCCAGGATGGCCATTCCGCGTGTGCGCCGTTCACGCGCTCCGACGCCGGCGATCTTGAGGGGGAGGACAACGTTTTCCAGCACGGTGGAGGACGGGTTGAGGAAGAACTGCTGGAACACGAAGCCGAACATCGAATTCCGCAGCGCGTTGAGCCGGCGTCCGTTCAGGGTCTTCGCGTCTGTCCCATCGACCTGGATCTGGCCGCCGCCGGGGGTGTCCAGGAGGGCGAGGAGGTGCATCAGGGTTGATTTGCCCGAGCCGCTCTTCCCCACGATCGCCACGGAATCGCCGCGGTCGATCTCCAGGGAGACGCCTTTGAGGGCATCGAAGCGGTCGGGCCCGCGCCCGTAGGTTTTGGTCAGGTCTCGGGCGGCCAGGATCGGCACAGACATGGGGTTCCAATCAGGAGTCGGAATGGGGTCTTGGGATTGCAGGGCAGGGAAGACTGGAACGCCGTCGGGCCGGCGAAGTGCCAAACGGAGAGGTCAGAACCCGGGCGGCAGAAGTCCGGCGGAGATGCGCGCCGCAGCGTCGAGGATCTCATCCTCGCCGGCATCGAGATCGCGGGCGGCCATGCCCGTCATGTTGATGATGAGCAGGGAAAACCGAACCCGGAGCTGGTCTTCGACGCTCGCGTCCGGAGGGGTCAGGATGGAGAACAACTCACTGACTACGGCGGCCATCCCGCCTGGCTGTCCGGGTTCGCCCCGAATGTCGCGGACCAGGCGGTAGTTGGCGCCGAGGAAGCGGAACATCCGCAGGCCCTGGTCGTGCATGATCGCCGACCAGCGGGCGAGCACTTCACGGCGCAGGCCCGGGCCGGGCTCCTGCGCACGGGCCCATTCCACCAGGGCGGTGACCTCGGCCAGCATGGTCTCGATCAGCGCCCGCACGATGCTTTCCTTGCTGGTGAAGTGGTAGTACAAGGCGGCTTTGGTGATGCCGAGCTGTTCGGAGATCTGCCGCATGGACGTCGACTCATATCCCTGATCAGCGAACAGGCGCAGTGCAACGGACTGGATCTTCGCCCGCGTCCCGACTGCACCGGCGGTTGCTCCGGCTGCCGTGTCACTCATTATGCGACCACTGCCTTCACTTCTAGGGGTTTCCGCCGGACGACGGAACTGAAAACTGACACTGGTAACTAACCGGCCGGTAAGTACGATGCTAACCCTACGGCATGCAGGCCTTAGAGCAACTTCCGGAGGACACGAGGCATGGAAAGAGACAGCCAACCCGGACAGACACGGCTTGCAACCCGGACAGACACGGCTTGCGCCCCGGCAGATCATCGCCGTGCTGCTGGCGCAGCTGGACAACATGATCGTTGCCCGGGCACTGCCGACAAGGCCATCGCCGGGGCCGCGCTCCTGGCAACCGGTCTGTTCCTCTTTTCGACGATCGGCCCGGACACGCCTGCCTGGCTCTCCGGGATCTACACGGCCGTCCTCGGCGCCGGCATGGCTGCATGATGCAGACCACCAACCTCATGCCCAGAACAGCGTCCACATCAAGGACGTCGGGGCTGCTGCGGGCTCCAGCACTTTCGCCCGGAACATGGGCGGATCCCTGGGCATTTCCGTGTTCGGTTCAACCTATGCCAGCCGCCTGCCGAAGCGGCCGCCGAAGAACTCGCCGTCTAAGACCCGGGTCCGTGGCCTGTCCGGTGTTGCTGTCCCGGTTTCAGTCGTAGTCCGTGTCGGTGTCATCGTCCGCGAGGCGGCGGAAGTCCCTGGAGAGGTAGAGGGCCATCGCCGCTGCGTTGTTTTCGTCAACGGCGACCCTGACCGTGGTGCGGCCCAGGATGTGCAGGGCGTGCAGGCAGTGCCGGAGGAGTTCTTCGGCCACGCCTTGGCGGCGGTGGTCCGGGTGCGTGAAAAGGTCCTCGATGACTGCTTCGCCGTCGCGTTCGGCGATGATGATGGCCGCAGTGATCTGACCATCAGGTCCTGAAGCTACAAGCGATGCGGCCTCGGCGGGCCGGGCCGGGCCTTCATCGATGGTGGTGCCGATCCAGCCGAGACCGCCACCACGCTGCCGTGCGGCACCGCCGGCATAAGCGTGCCGATGCAGACTGGTGAGCTCGGGAAGATCATCGGGTTCCATGGGCCGGACAGGGATGCGTGCTTGCGTGGTGTTCTGGTGTCCGGTGACTGCAACCAAGGTGATCAATGCGTTCATGACGGTGCTGCCTTCCGCGGTGCGCGGACGACACCGTTGAACACAGTGTCCGGCATTGTGCCTGCGCGCGGAAGACACAGGAAGGCAACGATCTCAGGGGTCCGTGGACGCCGATGGCTATCGCGGCGGGGACGGGGGCGAGGGCGCGGAGGCGGGGGATGTCCTTGGGCGGAAGACGGTGCAGGCCCAGGCGTAGAAGGGCTTCGTTATTCCGCCGGGTCGACGACTAATTTCTGCAGCGGGTGCCAGCTGGAACCACCACACCCCTGGCAGCGGATGCAGCGGACGGTGGCATCATGGGAGCCATGGGGGAGTATCGACCGGCGCCGACATCAACGTCGCGGACCTTCAGGACCGCTTCCGCGCGGCCCGTGGCGGTCATGATCTAGGGTGCCGCGGCCCTGATGGTTGGCTGGCTGGTCCTCGCAGGCGGCTGGGCGGCCGTGGCCGGCCCTGCCCCGTGGCTTGGCCTGGCGGCCTGGGTTGCGTATGTGACGCAGTGGCAACCGTGCCTGGTGGTCGACGGGTCCACTTTCGCGGTGGTCAATGGTGTGCGCACGCACCGGATTCCTGTCGGCGTCATCGAGGATGTCGGGGTGCGCTACACGGTGACCGTGACGGCGGCCGGAAAGCGGTACCGCAGCTGGGGGTGCGCCGACACCGCCCGGTGCGTTCGGTGCCGGCGCGGTGCAGCCCCGGGACTGGAACCTGCGCCCGTACAGCATGCTCCCGTCCAACGAACGGGCATCGCAGCCGCCTCAGGACCGCACGGAACGTGACGCCATCGTCCGTGCCTGGCGCGACGCCCGCGCAACCGGACGTCCCGCTGCTGCGCAGACGGTGACTTCCACCTGGAATAGCCCGGTCATTGCTCTCGGGGGAATCAGCGTTCTGTGGTGCCTCGCGGCCCTCGGGCTCTTCGGCCGGTAGCCACGGCCACGGCCACAGGGTGCGCTGACGGCGTCCCGCGCTTCCGCCACGTTCGACGCCGGCCCCAAGGCGCCCGCCGATTTGGACCGGCCGGGGGACGGGTCTCTGAATCCGCACCGGCCGGGTGTTGCTATTCCTTAACCGCTCCGGCTGTGGCGTTCATGATCCGCTTCTGGAAGATGAAGAAGACGACGGCGACGGGGATGGTCATGATCGCTGCGGCGGCCAGCTTCAGCGGGTACTGCGTTCCGGCACTCAGCTGGCCGGAGGAGAGCTGCGCGACGCCTTTGGTCAGGGTGGTCAGTGCCGGGTCCTGGGTCGAGACGATGAAATGGCTCAACTCGTTCCAGGACCCCTGGAACGAGAGGATCACGATCGTCATGACCGCGGGAACGGACATAGGCAGGACGATGGACCAAAACGTGCGGAAGGTTCCTGCCCCGTCGACCTTGGCTTGTTCCTCGACGCTGACGGGGATGGATTCGAAGAAGTTCTTCATGATGAAGACGCCGGCGGCGTCGGCGAGCAGCGGGATAATCATGCCGAAGTAAGAATCGTAGATTCCCAGCTGGTTGATCACGAGGAACTTAGGGATCAGGAGTACAACACCGGGAACAGCCATGACGGCGATGAGCGCGGCAAAAACCGCAGACCGGCCACGGAAGCGGAGTCGGGCCAGGGCGTAACCGGCGAGCAGGTCGAAGAACACGCGGCCGACGGTGACCAGGACCGTGACGACGATCGAGTTCTTGAACCACAGCGGGAAATCCGAGTTCAGGAACAAGCGCTCATAGGCGGCGGTGGTCCACGTCGCCGGCACGAGGGACAGCGGATCGGCGGCGGCACCCGGTTCGGTCTTGAACGACGTCGCTATGTTGACGAGGAACGGAAAAATGTAAACGGTCGCCAGCAGGATCAGGACAACGTAGTCCGTCCAGCCCCAGGTTGCGGGTTTCCGCACCCGAGACGGTGCGGGCCCGGGCCGTTGGCCGGGCGGCATCAGACGTGCGGCCTGGTTCTCAGCATCAACGGTCGGGGCACTGATGGGGGATACGGTCATTTGGTTCCTCCCTTGGGCAGCGGCGGATTAAACCGTTTGCGGCGCGGAACGGTGGTGCGTTCGCGCAGGATCAGCCGTTGAATGATGGCGAAGAAGATGATGATGGCGAATAACAGAAAACCGATGGCGGCGCCCTGGCCCCATTGCTGGTTGTTGAACGCAGTGCTGAACGACAGATAGGCAGGCGTCAGGGTGGTCTTGGCGGGGCCGCCCTGAGTGCCGGTATAGATCTGGTCGAAGACCTGCCAGGTGCCGATCAGGCCCAGCGTGATGACGGTGAACAGCGTAGGGCGCAACATGGGCAACGTGATGAACCGGAAGCGCTGCCAGCCGGTGGCGCCATCGAGCATGGCGGCCTCCTGGAGTTCGCCTTGCAGGTTCTGCAGGGCTGCGATGAACAGCAGCATGAATGTTCCGGATGTGGTGAAGACCGCCATCAGGATGAAAGCGGACATCGCCACGGAGGGTCCGGACATCCAGTCCCACCAGCTGACACCCAGGAAGGAATGGCCGGCCAGGGAAGCCGGCGCGGTTGTGATGCCGAGGCTGCCGGCTGCAAGGTGCAGCACCCCGTCGGGGTCCTGGAACCAGTTGGGTCCGGCAGCGCCGACCAGTGCGAGGAGTTTGTTGACGACACCGCTGGCGCTGAAGAGGAACAGCCACAACACTGTGATGGCCACCGAACTCGTCACCGACGGAAAGTAGAAGGCGGTCCGGAAGAAGCCCCGTCCCTTCAGGATGCGCCGGTTCACCAGCACCGCCAACAGCAAGGACAGCGCCGTCTGCAGCGGGACGGTGAGAATGACGTAGTAGAAGTTGTTCCGCAACGCGGTCCCGAAATCGCGCTCCGCCAGGCCGCCGCCCGCGAGGATGGCGCTGTAGTTTTCCGTTCCGACGAAGTTGGCGGTACCTGAGAACGGGCTGCCGCGGCCGGTCCAGTCGGAGACGCTGACCCACGCGGCCATGCCTACCGGCAGCGCCAGGAAGAGTCCGAGGATGATGACCACGGGCGCTATGAAAAGCCACCCGGTGGCGTTCTGGCGTCCATGGATGCCTGAACGCCGCCGGGTGAGCAGTTGTGGTGCCATGGTCATTTGGCCAGGACCGCGGTCATTTCAGTCTGGACGGAGTCCAGAATGGTCTTGGGATCGGAGGTCTTAAGCGTGGCCAGTTTGGCGTTCAAGTCCTTGATGACATCCGCTGCGCCGGGCTGGGAGGGAAGCGTCTGGGCGTATTCGGCGCCGGCCAGGGAGGCGGCCTGGGCCGGGAAATCGGACTTGAACGCTGCTGCTGCGGACTGGACGGACGGCATCACGCCGAAGGCCTTGGCGAAGCCGATCTGGCTCTGCGTACTGGTCAGCTGTTCCACCAGCTTTTTCGCGGCCGGCTTATTCTTGCTGTCCGCGGCAATTCCCCAGCAGTTGGTGAACTGCAGGGTCCCCTTGCCCTTAGGGCCGGCCGGAAGCTCCACGGTGCGGTATTTCACGCCGGGGTAGTCCTTGGACAGTGCGCCGCCGATCCAGTTGCCTTCGATGGTCATGGCGGAGAGGCCCTTGCCGAACGCCTCGCCGCCCCAGCCCGCTCCGAGGTCGGAGGAGTACTTCGCTGTTCCATCGGTGAGCAGGGACTTCACGAAGCCCAGGGCCTGGACGTTTTCGGGGCTGTTGAGGGTCGCCGTCTTGCCGTCTGCACTGACGAAGGAGCCGCCGGCCTGCGGGAAGAAGGCGCCCACGCGGGCGACTTCGGGGCTGAACGCCAGACCGGTCGTCGGGCCGGTGGTAAGTTTTTTGGCCGCCGCAGCCAGGCCGTCCCAGCTGGTCGGGATATCGGCGTCAGTGAGTCCGGCGGCCGCCCATTTGTCCGTGTTGATCACCAAGGAGAGGGTCGAGAAATCCTTGGGCGCGCAGTAGAGCTTGCCATCGTAGCTGAACGCCTTTGCCAGTCCCGGGTAAAAATCGCCCTTGTTCGCCAGCGAATCACCGTATGGCTCGAGTGAGCCGTTCTTTGCGAAGCCTGCGAACTGGTCGGTGGAAACGTAGAAGACGTCCGCCGGTTTGCCGGAGGCGAAGCCCTGGCTGAGCTGCTGGACCATATCGGAGGCGACGTTGACGGAGGCCTCGGTCCCGGACGTTTTTGACCAGTCGGCCACCGCGGACTTGACGGCCGTCGTTTCGGCGTCACCGGAGCTGCCGATCAGGACGCTGATGGGCCCTGAGCCGGTGGCTTCGGCTGTCCCGCTTGCGCTGGGGCTGCTGAAGCCTGAGCCGCAGGCGCTGAGTGCCAGGGCTCCAGCAACGGCGGCTGCGCCTGTGACCGTTCGCAGGGTTCGGGTTCTTGCCATGGGTCAAACTCCGTTTCAGTTATAGCGTGCCCATCGTTGGGCGCGCAGCGAATCATGGATTGTCGGGTGGTTTTTGGTTCATGGTGTGATGCGGTAGGCGGTGGATCAGGGGGACGTCGGGCTGGCAAGCGGACCGGCGCCGTCGCGCAGGACCAGCCTGGGCTTGAGTAGCCGGTGGGTGGCGGGGACGGGTTGGTCCGGTGAGCCGTCGAGGACGTGGCGAATGATGTCAACGATTTCCCTGGCGGCCTCTTCCACCGGCTGGGCGACGCTGCTGAGCCCCATCGCGGCCGCCACGGGTGTGTCATCGAAACCGATCACCGCCGGCAGGGTTCCCGGTGCCGCGGCCCGGAACTGTTCGGACGCGCCCAGGGCGAGCGAGTCACTGGCGCAGACCACGGCGGTCGCACCCCGCGCCAACAGCAGACGTGCACCCTCGGCGCCCTGGCGCGTACCGTCGGCGACGCCGACGGACAGGGACTCCAGTTCCCGCGGGGGGACAGTTCCCGTGAGGGCGGATGCCCACCCGGAACGCCGGTCATCGCCGACGCCTGAGCCTGCAGGCCAGCCGAGGAATCCGATCCGGCGGTGTCCCCGGCCCAGCAGGTAGTTTGTGGCCTCTGCTGTGCCTGCCCGCCCGTCGACGTCCACCCAGGAATGGGCGCAGTCCTCGTCATCGCCGGAGATATTCCAGGGGCGGCCAAAGGTCACGAAGGGGACGCTTGCCTCTAGCAGCCAGTCACTGCGGGCGTCGCCATGGTGAGTTCCGGCGAGCACAAAGCCGTCCAAGTCGGACGATTCCAGGAGTTCCTCGTAGGACCGGATTTCCGCGTCATCATCCCGGGCGGCAAACAGCGTTACCCGATAGCCGTGCTCCTGCAGGTTCTCGGTCAACGAGTGCAGGAACCGGTCCAGGATCGCACCATTGATGCCGTCCGTAGGCATCAGACGGAAACCCAGGTTGCGGGACCTCCGGGTGCGCAACTGCCTGGCCGCCGCGTTCGGGCGGTAGCCCGTCGCCGAAATCGTCTCGTTGACCCGGCGGAGGGTTTCCGGCTTGACGCGTTCGGGTGCGTTGATGGCATTCGAGACTGTCTGCCGGGACAGGCCCAGCTGTTCTGCCAGGCTGGCCAGGGTGGGCCTCGATGCCATTGGTCCTCCGGGTGTTTTGAACAGAGACGGGTTTTTGGATCGTTCAAATTAGGATAAAACTGTATTTGATCGATCAAAAACGATAGCCTCATCATGGATTGTGGCTCAGGTCACTGTCAACTAGCTGCCGCAAAGCACCCAACTTTCACACCGCTTCAAGGCCCCTGCCGGGCTCCCAGGAGGAACTTCATGACCCAACGCCAGCCGTTTCTGCACGACCTGAGCGTTCTGCTCGCCGCACCAATGCAGGCGTGGAGTGGCCATGACGGGCAGCTTCGATCCGGCGGGGCCCAGGGGATCTACTGCGCCGACACCCGCGTGATCGACGAGGCGATCCTGCTCGTGAGCGGCGAGGAGCCCGAGATGGTCGGAAGCAGCCTGACCGGCGGCGCTGTGGCATCGTTCCAGGCGCTGGTCCGGACGGTCGGAGGCGAAGGAAGCGATCCGCTGGTCCGGCTCGCCAGGACACGCACCGTGACGACCGGGACGGTTTCTGAGGACATTCTGCTTAGCTCTGATCTCTCCCGGGACACCGTGGCGGTCGTGGAGATGGTGCTCGGAACTGATTTCTCGCCGATGGAGACAGTGAAGTCCGGTGCGGCATCACACCCGGTCCAGCCCGTAGAAGGCGACAACGGGTGGCACGCTGCCGCCGGCGGTGTCGCGTCCTCGCTCACTGCGCCCGGCGCCTCCGTCACGCCGGACGGCCACCGGCTCCGGCTGCGCTGGGAGCTCACCGTCCCCGCCCACGGAACGGTGATGGCTGGCTGGTCCGTCCGCGCCGCGGACAGCGAAGCGCCCGTGATCGCCGCCCGGCGCGCCGCTCCCGCGGGTCTGGCTGTCCGCGCCGGAGACCGGCGGCTGACGGCGCTGGCCGAGCGGGCCATGGCTGATCTCGGCGGCCTTCGCATGGCTACGGCCCAGTCTCCGGACGATACGTTCCTGGCTGCCGGCGCGCCCTGGTTCTTCACACTCTTCGGCCGGGACTCGCTGATCGCGGCGCGCATGCTGCTGCCTGTTGATCCCGAGCTCGCGGCGGGAACCCTCCGGACCCTGGCCGCCCGGCAGGGAACGCGGAGCGCCGTCGGGACGGCCGAGCAGCCGGGCAAGATCCTCCACGAGGTGCGCCGCGGTGAACTGCGCTTTCCCGAGGGCAGCGACCACGCGGGGCTGGCCCTGCCGCCGGTGTACTTCGGCACCGTTGACGCCACCCTGCTGTGGGTTTCCCTGCTCCATGACGCCTGGAAGTGGGGCATGCCCGCCGCCGAAGTCGAGGCGTTGCTGGCCAACCTGGACCGTGCCCTCGTGTGGCTCAAGGACTGGGCGGACGCCGACGGTGACGGATTCCTGGAATATATCGATGACACAGGCCATGGCCTGGCCAACCAGGGCTGGAAGGACTCGGGCGACTCCATCCGCTGGAACGACGGCTCCCTTGCCACCGGACCCATCGCCCTGGCGGAGGTCCAGGGCTACGCCTTTGAAGCAGCCGTCAGCGCCGCCGAGATGCTCGATGCCTTTGACCGGCCGGGAGGTGCCGAGTGGCGGGGTTATGCCGAGGACCTGGCCGGCAAGTTCCGGTCGTCCTTCTGGTGTGCCGATGATCTCGGCCCCTACCCGGCCATCGCCCTGGACGCTGACAAGCGCGCCGTTGACGGCGTGGCGAGCAACATGGGCCATCTGCTCGGCACGGGTATCCTCAACGCCGAGGAGAGCGCGGCGGTGGTGCGGCGGCTGATGCACCCCACCATGTTTTCCGGCTTCGGCATCCGCACCCTGGACACCGGCAATGCCGGCTACTGGCCGCTGCGCTATCACGCCGGTTCCGTCTGGTCCCACGACACCGCGGTGATCCTCCAAGGCATGGCCAAGGCCGGGCACACCGGCGAAGCCGCGCAAATCGCCGCGGCGCTGCTGGACGCCGCGGAAGTCTTCAACTACCGGCTGCCCGAGTTGTTCTCCGGTGACACCCCCGAACAGGGAGGCCCGTTGCCGTACCCGGCATCCTGCCGTCCCCAGGCCTGGGCGGCAGCCTCAGTCATTCCAATGATGCTCGCCACGCTGGGACTGACGCCCCAGGGACCTGGAGTGCTGCCCACAACCTGCGCAACCAGCCCGACGCCGTTCGGCGCCCTGCGGGTGGACGGCCTCCAATCAGCCGCCGCCGGCTTCAGCGTAGAAGTCGACGCCGAGGGACGGGTCACTGTAATCCCGGGATAGCCGTCTCCGCGTGCAAGCAAAACGCCGGCCCGGAAAAGGCCGGTTACCGCAGTGCGGACGGCGATGATCGCGGACCGATAGTGCCATCGTTCCTGACCAGATCGGGGACGCAAATGTCAGCGGGACGGAGTGGAAGATATTCCGCCGTCCCGCTGATCTGCGGTCAGTCGATTTCACCCGTCTGGCCGCGAATGGCCGTCACCGAATGAAGTGGTGGTCTCGGTTGTCACCGATGCGGTGGTCACGGCTATCTCCGTGGTCCCGGTGGTCACGGTTATCGCAGCGGTCCCACCAGTTGCCGTGGTCCCACCAGTTGCTGTGGTCCCACCGGTCGAAGCGGTCACACTTGTTGTGGTCGCTGTTGTGGTCCGGCCAGTTTTGGGCGGACATGCTGGCCGGGGCCGGGGCCGGGGCCGCCGCGCTGGCGGGAAGGGCGCTAACGCCCAGACCCAACGCAGCTGTCATGGCGGCGGTCCCAATAATGCGGGTAATTGCATGCATGGGAATGACCTTTACTCATGGTTTACGTCCTGGTTCGATCCACAACGCTATGACCGGCCTGACGGGTCCGCGGGAATGCCGGCTTCTCCTGAGGCGAAGAACGCAAACGCGGTGTGATGTGAACATGTTCCGCCGGTATCAGCCGCCGGCGGTGATGGAGTGCCCGATTCTTCAGGGCCATTGTCCTGCCGGGAGCATTGGCCGGAAACAGGACCATAACCATTAAATGCCCGTTCCGGGCATTTGTACACGGACAAAAAGTCCCGGCCGGCGATGCATTCCGGTGCTGGATGAGAGCTGCCGGCCAGCATGGCCGGACCAGGACAAGAGTCCTCCTCGAACCTCCTCGAACCGGGCGTTGCCGGCCGCGTCGGCCGGCCCTCGGACCACTACGTGGAGGCCAGCGATTTCGTCAGGATTGTCCCGCCAACGCCGACCAGGACGGTACCGGATCCACCGGTGATGATCCGGTTCACGCGGGGGCGGGCCAGTGCCGTGGAGATTCTCTTGAGCGCATGTACCAGCACGATGTACCACGCCAATGCGGTGAGGAGAAAGATGCCGGCCATCAACGCGTGCTGCCCCAGCGGGGGAAGCGGGGCGAGATTGAATTGCGGGAAAAGGGACAGATAGAAGACGGCGACCTTGGGGTTGAGCAGATTGCTGACCATTCCTTGAAGGAATGGTGAGTTCCCGCGGAATCCAAACCCGGGTTCCGGGGCCGTGGGGTGACGGCGGGGGCGGCCGAATGCCTCCAGCAGGGCGCGGGTCCCAAGATAGAGCAAGTACGTGGCGCCGGCGATCCTGATGGCATTGCCAAGAATTTCGGACGCACCCAAGAGTGCCGTGACGCCGAGCACAGCGAGAAGAGCAAGGATCGTGTTACCGGCCATGATTCCGAGTGCGGTTGTTGCCGCTGAGCGCGGCCCGCGGGGTGCGTTCTTCAGCACCAGGGCAAAATCGGGGCCCGGGACCAGGACCACGACGACGCAGGTCAGCGTAAAGGCCATCAGTTGTTCGACCATCAAGGACTTCTTCCGGAGGGATGGATTGTCGGCCCGTATCGGTCGGCGGCTGGCCGACTCCCGCCGGCCGGGCAGGTGACGGGGATGCGACGGCATGCCCTGTCTTTGGCTCGGGCTGACTTTCACCTGTTGCCTTCAAAAGTGTAGCCGTGTCTGGCAGAAGAGCCCGGTTCTATCGGGCCGGCCGCTCCTCTCGCCGGGGCAGACGGGCCGGGATCACCTCACCGTTAGCCGGAAGTCACCGGCCGCGCGGAGTAGGCTTCCTGAACCGGGATTGCAGCGCCGTGGTGCACGCCACATCTATGGGGGTAGATAAAAGAGTGAAGCATCAAAGTATTTTTCGTCAGGTGTCCTTTTGGCGGCATGCCGGCCGTCGTAGTGGTGTAGCAACCGAAAGGGAGGAGTCAACGTGGAGTACATGCTTTTCATCTGTAGTGATCCCGCGGCGCCGGAATATGTGGCGGCCGAGGACAATATCGTGGAGTGGGCGGCCGAGATGGAAGCCCGTGGTGTCGCCCTTCACGGGGACCGGCTGCGTCCGGTGGAGGACGCCACTACGGTTACGGTGCGCGGGGGTGAGGTGGTGGTCTCGGATGGGCCGTTTGCGGAGACGAAGGAATGGATCGCAGGTTATGACATCATCGCGTGTGCCGATCTTGATGAGGCGATCGAGGTCGCGTCCAAGCACCCGATGGCCCGGTTCGGCAAGATCGAGATCAGGCCCGTGTGGCCGCTCGGAGTATAGCCACCCGCCCGCCGGGCGGCGCTGATGACCGGGGGAGGGGCGACGTGGCGCCGGAGCTGACGAAAGTGCGCACCGTGCTCGCGGCGGCCTCCGCGGCGGAGACCGCACGGATCACCGCCACCCTCATCCGGGTGACGGGGGATTGGAGCCTGGCTGAGGATTGTGTCCAGGATGCGTTCGCGCGCGCCCTGGTCGACTGGCCGGCGCGCGGCATTCCGCGGAGCCCCGGGGCGTGGCTGACCACCGTGGCCAGGAACAGGGCGATCGACCGGATGCGCAGTGCCGCGAGCGAAAAGAGGGCGGTCCGTGAACTCGCGATTCTCACGGAGCTCGAAGGTCTGGCACTCGAAGGTCCGGCCGGGGAGGCCGGCAGCGGTCCGGCGGCCGGCGATGACCGGTTGCGGTTGATCCACACCTGTTGCCACCCTGCCCTCCCCCTCGATGCCCGGGTGGCGTTGACGCTGCGCACGGTCGCGGGGCTGACCACAGCTGAGATCGCGCGCGCGTTCCTGGTCCCGGAAGCCACCATGTCCAAACGGCTGGTCCGGGCCCGGGCAAAGATCCGGGATGCCGGGATCCCGTACCGGGTCCCGCCACCGGAGCGGATTTCCGAACGCACGGCCGGGATCCTGGCCGTGCTGTATCTGCTGTTCAACGAAGGCTATTCCGCCACCGGCGGCGACGCACTTCTCCGCGGGCCGCTGGCCCGGGAAGCCATTCGCCTCACCCGGCTGCTGGTGGCGCTGCTCGATGGTTCCCCGCAGGAACCGGAGGCCCTGGGGCTCCTGGCGCTCATGCTGTTCCACCATGCCCGGCGGCGGGCACGGACAGACGACGCCGGGGACCTGGTGACGCTGGAGGAGCAGGACCGGTCATCCTGGGATACGGCTGCCATTGCGGAGGCTGTGACGCTGCTGGCTGCTGCCGACGGGTTGGACATGTCCCGTGGTTCCCGGCCCGGGAGCTACCGTATCCAGGCCGCCATCGCGGCGTGCCACATGAGGGCCCGCGACGCCGGCAGCACAGACTTCGCCCGCGTGGCCTTGCTCTATGACGCCCTTGCCCGGATTGCGCCGTCACCGGTTGTCGAGCTCAACCGTGCCGTCGCCGTTGCGATGTCCCAGGGACCCGGGGCAGGACTGGCCCTCATCGACCGGCTGGACCAAGCCCGTTCACTCGAGGGGTATTACCTCCTGCCCGCGGCGAAGGCTGACTTGTTGCGCCGCCTGGGCAGAAAAACGGAGGCCGGCCGCGAATATCAGCGCGCGTTCGACCTCGCACCCTCCGAGGCCGAGCGCCGCTACCTCGCCAAACGCCTGGCCGAGACCAGCCCCGAATCCCCGTCCGTGCCTGACCCCAGCCCGACCAGAAGCCCGGCACCCGCCGCAAAGGAGCATCAATGAAACACCTCATGCTGATCCCCAACAACGTCGAGACCTGGAACGCGCTCTCCGCGTCCGAGATCGAGGCGATCATGCAGGCGCACACCGCAGTGCAGAAGGAACTCAGGGCCTCCGGAGAGTTCGTCGAGGCTCATGAGCTCGGTGACGAGGCGAAGTTCGTAAGGAACAACGGCAGTACCTGCACCGTGACCGACGGTCCGTACATCGAGACGAAGGAAATCGTGGCCGGCTACTACATCGTCGACTGCGTGGACATGGCCCGCGCCGCGGAAATCGCGGGCAAGTTCGGCGAGGCCAGGCTGTGGCCCATCGAGATACGACGGATCGACCCATGACAACCCTGATATTCAAGCGTCAGTAAAGAAAATACTAGGAGAAATACATGCGCGTACAAATGAAACTGGAACTGGTGCCGCTGCCGGTAGCAGACGTGGACCGGAGTAAGGCTTTCTACACGGACACCGTCGGGTTCAATCTGGATCACGACGTGCAGCCCGGGAATGGCATGCGGATTGTCCAGCTGACGCCACCTGGTTCAGCATGCTCCATCGTCATCGGCTCTGGGATGGGCAACAGCAACCCGGACGGCGGCACGGTCAAGGGCATGCATTTAGTGGTTGACGACATAGCTGCCGCGCGCGAACAACTCATCAACCACGGTGCCACCGTGAGCGATATTGACGACATGGGCGGCGTCAAATTCGCGTACTTCAGCGATCCGGATGGTAACTCGTGGGCGCTTCAGGAGATGGGAGTTATGTGAGTTCCGGTGGCGTCGATGCCAGGCCAAGCCCGGTCCACGCCCAGAGCGTCGCCGACCGCTGCGGCTACCTGCGCCGCGCCTGAGCTTCCCATGACGATTGTGTAGTGGTTCACGTCGGAAACCATTTCGGAGTGCAGCGACGGCTGGATGTCGGTCCACGCGTCAACGGTTTCCTGTGTGTAAAGACCTGGGGACTCGTTGAGGAGCCCGCGCGGCGCCCACAGCAGGACCGTGGGGTGGCGCAGGTCTTGGAGAGCCTGGCGAACGGAGGTCCCGGCCAGGAGATCCTTCGAGTCCTCCGTCATAGCTTCAATGGCGGTCGAGGGACGAAGCTCCGGAGCGTCCCCCATCAAGTCATATCGTGCGTAGGCTTCGACGGCGTCGTTCCATTCGTCGGCAAAGGCCGGGTGGCGGCGCCAGAATCCGAGATACGTTTCGCGGTCCGGGAAACTCATCGACAGGCGCGCGGCCGCGGGCCCGAGGATCGCGGCAATGGCCTGGTCCACGCTGACTCCGGCCGGCAGCGTGAGCGGAAGGCCGCCGTCCACCAGCACGAGCGAGCTCACCCGCTCCGGGTAGGCCCGGGCGAAGACCGCCGCCGCGAAGGCGCCCATGGAGTGGCCAAGCACCACGACCCGGTCAGCCGACGCCGCATCAAGTAGTGCCGCCAGATCCTGGGCGTGGGCGGCCATGCCGAATGGTCCGGGCAACGCGTTGCTGCGCCCCCGGCCGCGCAGGTCCGGCGCGATGATCCGAACGCCGGGGAGGGCATCCGCCAGGACCGTCCACTGCATGTGTGAGGACGTTACGCCGTGCACGGCAAGGACGGTCGGGGCCGAGGGATCAGCTGGCCCCCAGATCGCGGCACGCAGAAGGCCGCCGCGCACGGGAACGTCGATGGTGCTGTAGTCCTTGCGGCTGGTCTCAGTCATGGGTCGATTCCATTTCTGTTGAGCGGAACATCGGCTGAGCCTGAAAGATCTGCGGGGCCGCGACGTTGTGGGCTGGGACCGGTCCTCTAGGATCCGGCGGATTCCGTCGCGAGGTTCCGTTTGAGGATCTTTCCGCTGGGTCCGAGGGGGAGTTCCGTGAGCAGCCTGATGACCCGGGGGTACTTGTACGCGGCGAGCTGTGCGCTGGCGAATTTGATCAGCTCGGTCTCCGTGGCAGTGGCTCCGGCATCGAGCACGATCGCGGCGGCGATTTCCTGGCCGTGGACATCGTGCGGGACTCCGTAGACGGCGGCGCTGACGACCTGCGGGTGGGTGAGCAGGATTTCCTCAACCTCGCGGGGGTAGACGTTGTACCCGTTGCGGATGATCATGTCCTTCTTGCGGTCCACGATTGTCAGGTAGCCGTCGTCGTCCTTCGTCCCGAGGTCCCCCGTGCGGAACCAGCCGTCAACGATTGCCTCGGCGGTGGCCTCCGGCCGGTTGAGGTAGCCCTTCATCAGCAAGTGTCCCCGGATGACGAGTTCGCCGAGTTCGCCGGCGGGCAGCAGTTCGATGCTTTCAATCGTTTCGGCGCGGGAAATCTCAATGTCGACGCCCCAGATCGGGACACCGATGGTGCCGGGCCGGGGCGGCGTGCCGACGTGGTTGAAGGCAGCGACCGGCGACGTTTCGGTCAGGCCATAGCCTTCGTGGATTTCCACCCCGTAAACGTCGCGGAACTTGTCCATCACGGCCAGCGGGAGGGACGCTCCGCCGGAGACGCCGTAGCGGAGGGCGGCCGGACGGACGGCAACAGTCTTGGCGGCTTCCAGAAGCGCCACATACATGGTCGGCACCCCGATAAAGATGTTCACGTTGTGCCGGTCAAGCAGCCTGAGGGCGCCCTCACCGCTGAAGCGCGGCATCATGACAATGGTCGCGCCGGCGCGCAGGCCGGCGTTGAGAACAACCGTCTGCCCAAAGGTGTGGAAAAGCGGCAGGCCGCCGAAGAGGACGTCGCCGGGTTTGAAATCCATCACGCTCGTTAGCAGGACGCTGGTTTGTTCCACCAGGGCGAAATGGGTGCCAAGCGCCCCCTTCGGCTTGCCGGTGGTGCCGGAGGTGTAGAGGATCGTGGCCGTGTCCGAGGGCCGGCAGGGGACGTAGGTCCGGATCGGCTCAGACGCGGCGGCCTCCGCTTCAAGCCGGGGCAGCCCGCCGTCGTCGGCCGCCATCACCGTCAGCACACCGATTCCGCTGGCGGCGGCACCGGCAGCCCCCTCCTTCAGCAGCGGAGCAGCGCAAATCAACAAAGTGGCTCCGCTGTCCTGGAGCACGTACTCGATTTCGCGGGCCTTGAGCAGGGCGTGCACCGGTACCACAACGGCTCCCAGCGACAGAACCGCGTAGTACACCCTGGCGAAGTCCGGAACGTTGGGAATCAAAACGGCGACGGCGTCTCCAGGGCCGATGCCGCGGGCGCGCAGAGCCCCGGCGTAGGCGCGGGTCTGACGCCACAGCTCGCCGTAGGTGGTCTCGTCCTCGTCCACGACGAGCGCGATGCTGTCCGGCGTCCTCCGGGCGGATTCGGCCAGGATGGCTGCGACGGAAATTGTTGCAAAGCCGTCGGCGGAAATGTTGGTGGTCATGGCCTGCTTCTTCGTTGGGATGGTCATGCTTTGAGGATCAGGGCGTCGCCCTGGCCGCCGCCGCCGCAGAGGGCAACGACGCCGGTGCCGCCACCGCGGCGCTTCAGGGCCAGCGCCTGGTGCAGGACCAAACGCGCGCCCGACGCCCCGACCGGGTGCCCGAGGGCTATGGCGCCGCCTTCGGCGTTCACGCCGTCCGTCTCGATGCCCAAGTCCCTGGCGGACTGGATCAGGACCGACGCGAAGGCTTCGTTGATCTCGACGAGATCGAGTTCCTGCACGGTAAGCCCCTCCAGCTTGAGGGCGCGTTCAATCGCCCGGGCCGGCTGGGAATGCAGGGAACCGTCCGGTCCCGCCGTCTGGCCGTGGGCGCCGATTTCGGCAATCCATTCGAGCCCTGCAGCTTCGGCGGCCGCCTTGCTGGCGATCACCAGGGCCGCTGCGCCGTCAGAGAGCGGGGAAGAGGAACCGGCGGTGATGGTGGCCGCCTCGTCTTTGGAGAAGGCGGGCCGGAGTTGGGCCAGTGATTCTGCGGTGGTTTCCGGGCGGATGCCCTCATCATGCTCGAACGTCACCGCGGGGCCCTTGCGTTGGGGCACCTGGATCGGTGCGATCTCCTCGGCGAACACTCCGGCGGCGCGCGCCGCTTCGGCGCGCTGGTGGGACCGGGCTGCGACGGCGTCCTGCTCGGCGCGCACGATGCCGCGCTCGGCGTTGCCGGCGTCAGTGGCGGCCCCCATCAGCAGGCCGCTCACCGGATCCTGCAACCCGTCGTGGTTCAGCGAGTCGAGCATCGGAGCGTCGCCGATGACGACGCCGGCCCGGAGTCCCGGCACCAGGTGGGGGGCGTTGGTCATCGATTCCTGGCCGGCCGCAACGATAAAGTCTGCTTCCCCCGCGCGGATCATCCGGGCGGCGTCAATCACAGCTGTGAGCCCGGACAGGCAGAGCTTGTTGATCGTGACGGTCGGCACGTCCCAGCCAATGCCGGCGGCCAGGCTGGCCTGCCGCGCGGGGCCTTGGCCGGCGCCTGCCTGGATGACCTGTCCGACGATGACGGCCCCGATTTGTTCCGGGGCGACGCCGGTCCGTTCCAGCGCGGCCCGGATAGCGTGCGCGCCCAGCTCGCTGGAGGAGAAGGGCGTGAGGCCGCCGCGGAACCGGCCGAACGGCGTGCGGGCGCCGCCGAGGATGACAGGGATGTTGGCGTTCTGGTTCACGAGGAATCCTTTCGGGGTGGGAGGGAAAGCGTGGATCACGCGAAGGCGGAGGTGCCGGTGATACCCCGGCCGATGATGAGGGCCTGCATTGTTTCGGTGCCTTCGTAGGTGTGGATGGCTTCGATATCGGCGAAGTGCCGGGCGACGCGGTTCGCCAGAAGGATGCCGTTGCCTCCCAGCAGGTCGCGGGCGTTGGACGCGATGCCACGGGCAACGCGGGTGCACGTGTACTTGGCAAGTGAGGCCTGTTCGGGCGTGAGCGCCCCTTCCTCATCGAGCCGCGTCATCTGGACGACCATCAGCTGCATGGTGGCGAGCTCGCTGAGCATCCGGGCCAGTCGTTCCTGCACGATCTGCGAGGCAGCCAGCGGCCGGCCGAACTGCTGGCGCTGCTTGGCATACTGGACCGCGGTTTCGTAGCAGGCGGTTGCATGGCCGACGGCGGACCAGGCGACGCCCAGCCGGGTGGCCAGCAGGACGCGCGCCGTGTCCTTGAAGGACCGCGCCCCGGGAAGGACGTTCTCGTCGGGGACAAAGACGTTCTCCAGCCGGAGGTGGGCCTGCCAGATGGCACGCAAGGCCAGCTTGCCTTCGATTTTCGTGGCGGAGTAACCGGGGGAGTCCTGCGGCACCAGATAGCCGTGGACCTGGCCGTCCTCGCCCCGGGCCCACACAACGCTGACTCCGCCGACTGAGCCGTTGCCGATCCATTTCTTCTCGCCGTTGAGAAGAAAACCGCCGGCCGTTCCAGTGGCCGTGGATTCGAGGGCCACCGCGTCCGAGCCGTGAGTGGGCTCCGTCAACGCGAACGCTGCATACTCCTTGCCGGCGGCAACCGCCGGCAGCCAGCGTTCCTTCTGCAGGTCAGAGCCGCACTCGGCGATGGACCGCAGGGCCAGACCGCCCTGGACCGCGATCATGGTCGCCACCGAGCCATCGCCGCGGCTGATTTCCATGTTCACGAGTCCGGCCGCCATCTTGCTCATCGTGGGGAAACCTTCCACCGCCGTTCCGTCCCGCAGCAGGTCCAGCTCGCCAAGGCGCCCGAGAAGGTGCAGCGGGTAGTCGCCGCGTTCCCAGTAGCTGTCGATGACGGGAAGTACCTCGTTCTGGACGAAGTGCCGGGCGCGGTCCCAGTACGACCGGTCTTCGCCGCTGATACCAGCGAAGACGGACGCCGGGTCCGTGCCCAGGGCCTCCGTCAGAACGTAGTGGGGTTCTACGGTGCCGTCGGGAAAATGGTCCGCAACCGCCGGTGCGGCGAACCCGGCATCGGGCGACGTCGTCGTCATCTATTCGTCCTCCGTCTTGGGGCCCGGTCGTGGGCGCCCTTGTCCTGTGGCTCACACCACATCGACTAAGGATGCAGTGAATCGCGGTTCCACGTCAAGGAACTCAGTGTCAAAACTGGTCCGTGTCGGCGATTTAGGGCAGGGCGTCGCGGACTGCCCTCAGAATGGCGTCCTTGTCTGCGCCGGCGGTAAGTACGGTCACGACGACGGCCGGGGACGCGGACGCGGAGGCGATCGGCCCAATCAACGCCGGCCGGAAGATCTCGGAGAGGACGCGGAGTTCGTCCGCGAGGGCCGCGGCCCTCTCCCGGTCAGACTTAGTTTCTTCTCCCTGGACATCCTGGGTTGAGCGGAGCCACCGCCGGAGGAAGGCGTTGTGCACGGCGACTGCGGCCGCGGCGAAAGACACGGCCTTGTATTCACGATGCTCACCGTCGGGCAGTTTATCCAGCAGGTGCAGGAGGAAGGCGCGCTCATACCGGTGGGAGGTGACCAGCTCCCGGTCCCGGAGGGCCGGCACGGCCTGCATCAGCTCATACCGGGCGCGCGACGTTTCCCTGTTCCGCAAATGGTGGTTGAACACAAGCAGCGCCGCGTCCTCGATTGCTGCGAGTGGTTCCTGCATCGTTTCCGCCAGACGGTCGGTCACCTGCGCCAGGATCCGCTCGTGGTCAGCGAAGACGACATCCTCTTTGGACCCGAACTTCCGAAAGAAGGTGCTGCGGCTCATGCCCGCGCCATCCGCCAGTTCGTCAACGGACGTGGAGTCATAGCCCTGCCGCGCCAACAGCCTGATGGCGACGGCCGCGGGCCCGTCGGCAGTGTGGGATGCGGGATGGGAGCTCATGGGCCGAAATCTAGCACAACCACTGGAGCCTCTCCCGATCCCGGCGCGGCTCGCACGGGAGGTCCCATCCGTCGTGCTGCAACGTCATGCGCGGCGGGTCCCGAGGAGCTGGATGAGCCCGTCGAGGATTGGCAGTTGACCACCTACGAGCTTGGTCCGGGCTCCGGGCACTGTAGTCCATGCTGCGTTGTCGACCTCAGGGTAGTTCCGCACAGTGCCGGATCCCTTAGGCCATTCGAGTGGGAAGGTGTTGCTCACGATGCGATCCGGGTCAAAGTCCGATTCGGCCGTGAAAACCGTGATGAGCTTGCCTGAGGGTTGCCGGAAGGAGCCCAAATGGAGGTAGTCGATGGAGGGTGCGGGGGTGCCCATCTCCTCGGCGAACTCGCGCTTTGCTGCCGCCAGCGGGTCCTCGTCGCTGAGGAACTCGCCCTTGGGGATGGACCAGGCGCGGGCATCCTTGTGGGCCCAGAATGGTCCGCCCATATGGGCTATCCAAACCTCCAGCTCCGATGTTGCGCTCCACCGGTAGAGCAGGATGCCTGCGCTCAGAACCGTCATTTGTCCTCCACGTCCCTAGGTTATCCATGCGCGCGGCGAACGGGCGGAAAGCAGGCGCTGATCGCGCCGGGGAACCTCAGCCTTGCGCGGGGACTTCGCCGGTCGGGCTCGGATCGGGGAGCTGGTCCAACCACGTCACGGCGTCGAGCGCAGACGTGAAGAAGCGTTGGGGGCAGTTTCGCTCGCGTTGGAGCGCCGCCGCGACGACGCGATCAACGACCGTGCTTCCGACGAGGGCGACGGCGGCGACGAAGCGCGCCTCCAGAAGGACGCACCGGGCCCCTGCGCTCATTACCACGTCAGTGATTTCGACCAGCAGGCGTCGCGGTCGGCCGCCGCTCATCCTCTGTACTGCCAGGACGGCGGAGGTCGCGTCGTCCGCTTCAACACTCGAACCGGGCGTCCACGTCAGGTGCAGTGTCCCGCCCGGGCCCGCTGCCAAAGTCGCCTTACCGCCCGCGAGCGTGATTTCCCCCACTTGTGCCTCCGGTTTGAGGATAGTCCGGCCTGGCGGGGAATTTTGACTTGTCTCAAATACTGGACGCGATCCGGGTCCGGGGGAGTGGGGTTGCCGGAAGGTTACTGAAAGCCTGGGGCCGCCGCCGGGCTGCGGAATGGGAGAGGGGCCGTCTCGGACCAATTCCGGGACGCATTGAGGCCGCAACCCAGGCTGCTGCATTGGCGCGCAGCCACCTCCCAGTCGGGCTGGGCGGCACCCGGAGAACGCGCGTCCTTCCAAATGGGAATCACTCTGGAACCACACTCCGGGCACGGAGGCTCCATGTGCGCGCGTCTTTGCGCTTTGTGCATGATTCCCCCAAAGAAAATTAATGCTCCCCGTTGTGCGGCTAACGTATCAATATATCCAGCGAATGTACAAACATCGGGTGCCTGCGGATGCGATGACGGCCGTCCGGGCGGTGACAGGCGCGGCTCAGGAGAGCGGGATGCCGGTGAGCTCCGCGAGCCGGTTCAGGAGCCGGTCCTGGAAGCCGGGGTCGAGGGCGACAGGTGCGGGCCTTTTCTGTTTCCGGTGGTACCAGTACCCGCCGCTGACCAGCGCGGCCGGATCGTTGCTGGTGGCAAGCCATGTTTGCGTCAGGTGCCCCATTTCCAGATCGTCCGGAGCGCCGGGGCCACCCATTTTCGTGGGGACCCAGCCCGGATCCACGGCATTGCTGAGCACCGCCGGCCAGCGGCTCGCGACCGCGAGGGCCAACGCCGCGACGTACAGCTTGCTCTCGGCGTAGGCCTCGCCGGCATTCCACCGCCGCTCGGTCCAGTCGAGGTCGTGCAGTGAGCCGCTGCTTCCGCGGTGCGTTCCGCTGCTGAGGTAAATGAGGCGGGAGGGCCGTTCAATGAGTGCCGTGAGCACGTAGGGCGCCAGGGTGTTCACGGCGAGCGTCCGCGCGTGGCCCTCGGGTGTCGCAGCCCGTTCCGGCTCCAGATAGGTGCCGGCGTTGTGGATGACAGCATCCATCCTCCCGATGCTGTTCACGTGGTCGGCCAGCGCTTCGGTTCCAACCGCGCTGCTGAGATCCCCGACGACGACGCCTGCTGCCCGTGCGGCGAGATCGGCGACGGCAGCGGCACGCTCGGGTGTTCGGACGTGCAGGACGACCTCGTGGCCCTCGTCCAGGAGGGTGCGCGCCGCAGCGCGGCCGAGCCCGTCGGCGGATCCGGTGATGAAGATGCGTGCCACGGGATGTCCCTTCGCCAGTTCGGTCGGTATGTGGAGGATACGCCCTGCGGCGGGGCAGCTTTGGCCGGCGTCGTGGGCGCGGCTGTCAACGGCGGCCGCCAGTGGGCGCCGGTGAGCTGTTGCGGGAGTGGATAGGCTTCACTATGTGAGCTTCCGCCCATTCCCCGGCCATGCGGTGGCCCGACGACGGCGCGTCGAACTGGCCGCGGTGGCGGGCAGGATCGGAGCGGTCTTCTTCGTCTCTGTCTTCACCGTTCTTGGCTGGCTGGACTCCGGCTACTCTCCGACGCGCATGTTCGTCAGCGAACTGTCCCTCGGCCCCCAGGGCTGGGTCCAGATTCTCAACTTCGTGCTGACCGGCGCCTTGGTGGTGGCGTTCGGCCGGGGCCTCGCCGCCCACTTCAGCAGCGGCGCGGCTTCCCGGGCCGGCCCCGTGCTTGTGCAGGGCATCGGAGTGAGCCTGATCGCGTCCGGACCATTCATCACCGACCCGTCGGCGATGTTCGACCAAACCACGACGCATGGCCTTGTGCACGGTATTTTCGGCGCTATCGTCTTCACGTTTGCGCCCATCAGCTGCTTCGTTTTCTATCGGCGTTTCCGCAGGGACCCCGGGTGGCGCTCGCTGGCGGGGTGGACACTATTCAGCGGCGTCCTGCTCACGGTCGGGATCGGCGTCCTCAAAATCAGCCAGCAGCCCTCGGGCGGGCTGTTCGAGTGGAAGGGCCTCGTGCAACGCGCCCTCCTCGTCACGTTCATGGCATGGATTTTTGCGGTCGCCTCCCGCCTGCGCCGCTGCTGTCGGGAGCCGGAGCGCGGCCCCGGCGCGCCGCCGCCGTCCTAGCGTGGAAGTTCCGCGTGCGGCAGCGTATCCGGTGGCGCGGGGGTCGACGTGAATCTCATTGTCAGGGCCACGAGCACGGCCTAGGATGTGCATGGCCACACTTCGGGGACCAGCTCCGGGACCTTCCTTCGATGGGTGTTCGGCACACCTTCGCATACCCCCGTCCCGGACATTACGGGACAGGAAAAAACCATGACCAAGTATCTGTTCGAAGCGAACTATGTGGGCGATGGAATAAAGGGCCTCATGCGCGAGGGCGGCACCAAGCGCCGTGATGCGGTCGTCGAAGCCCTCAAGTCCGTTGGAGGCTCGCTCGAATGTTTCTACTTCGCGTTCGGGGACACCGATGTCCTGGGGGTGTTCGAGATCCCGGAGCAAGCCGGGGCCGCCGCACTCTCCCTCATGATCAATTCGACGGGCGCCGTAGACCTGCGGTTGAAACCCCTCATGACGCCCGGCGACCTCGACGACGCAGCCAGGAAGACACCCTCCTACCGGGCGCCCGGACAATAGGGCACGGTTGCTGCGGACAAATCGGGCATGGGCCTGGCTCAAGGCGTCAGCGGCCCCTGAAGGACGCGCAGGGCAAGGCCGGTGTCACCTTCGATGAAGGCCGTCCCTGCGAGATCGGAGCGGCCCCAAAGACCGAGGTACATGCCGCGCGCGGGGGCGGTAATCGATGCGGCGGCGGCACCCTGGCCGAGTGTCCAGCTCCCGCCCCCGGGCACGCGGAAGATCACGGCCTGTTCCGGGCGGCGCATCCGCTCCAGACGCAGCTGGCGCGGGGCGAACATTGCCAGGACCTCATCGATTCCGTCGAGCAGGAAGTCCGCACCGAGAGCAGGGACCTCGGATTCTGACGCCTGGCAGGCGTCGGCGAGGTGGATGGCGTGTTCGTGCGCCTGGCGCCGGAGCCAGAACCCGGCCATGCGCGGGGGCGGTCCAAAGTTCCAGCACCGTGCTTCGGGATCCAGTGCCGTCATCGTCCCGAGGAAGGCCTCAGCACCTTCGAGGAACCATGCCGCGGCGCCCCCGGGCGGCGGCGCTGGTTCCTCGACGAACGTCCCGCGACTAACCACACCGGCCGCCCACCGTTCGATCGAACCGAGGTGCCCGAACAGCTGGTCGAGGGTCCAGCCCGGACAGGCCGGAACAGATCGTGCCAGTATTTCGCGGGGCACGACTGCCAGCACTTTCAGGCGCGCAAGGCTGCTGGCCAGCTCGGCACGGTAGGCATCGGGTAGTAGCCGCATCCTAAAGACCCGGCACCGGCGGATCGAGGAGAGCTGAGGCGTCATCGGGGACGGCGACGAGCGTCGGCTCGACGGGGTCCTCTCCCATCGCGACGAGCAGCTCATTGATCGAGATCTGGCCCGTCAGTTCGCCCTCCGGTCCCATGCACATACCAAAACGATAGGCGATCCAGCCCGCGCCACTGCGCTGGAACACGGCCCGGCCGGTCAACTGTCCGGCGGCGTTAGCGTTCTCCGGCGCTTATGCCGTGGTCCGGTCCGCCCAAGATCCGGCGGCTCCGGCACGGCCCTGTCGCATAGCACGCCCACTGTCTATTCTGGTCATGGATCGGTGCAACGTACGGTCCGCAGGCCGCCGGCACGTCCGGGAAAACCCTTCCTGCTCCGGGGGCCGTCTCGATGAGGAGGCGTCGATGTCCAGCCCCGATGTGCCAACGCGCGGGCCTGCCAGATCCGGCCCGTACATTATTGCCGGAATCCTGCTCGCTATCGCCATTCTGGTTCCCCTGATTGTCCCTGCGTATTCGGTCGATAAGCCGCGCTTGGCCGGGATCCCGTTCTTCTACTGGTACCAGATGCTGTGGGTTCCGATAACGGCAGGCCTGGTCGGCATCTCGTACGGCCTGGTCACAAGGGAGGACCGCCGCCGCCGCGAAGCCGTGCGGGGTACGCGCAACGGGGATGAGGAGCCATGACCGCGGCCACCGTCCCTCTGGCCGCGCCGGACCGGCCCGTCAACGGCGTCGCACTGACGATCGTGATCATCCTCTTCGTTCTCGTGGCCGTCGTAGGTTTCCTCGCAGCCCGGTGGCGCTCGGGGGAGCGGAGCGGGCTGCACAGCCTTGATGAGTGGGGCCTCGGCGGCCGGGGGTTTGGAACCTGGGTGACCTGGTTCCTGCTCGGCGGCGACCTCTACACGGCCTACACGTTCGTGGCCGTGCCGGCGGCAATGTGGGCCACCGGCGCCGTCAGCGGCTTCTTCGCGGTGCCGTACACGATCGTGCTGTACCCCATTGTGTTCTTGCTCATGAGCCGGCTGTGGTCCGTCTCCCACCGGCATGGATTCGTCACGCCGGCGGACTTCGTGGGCGGCCGGTACGGCAGCAGGGCCCTGACGCTCGCCGTCGCCGTCACCGGCATCGTCGCGACCATGCCCTACATCGCGCTGCAGCTGGTCGGCATCAAGGCGGTCCTCACAGTGCTGGGCCTCGGCAGTGCAGAGAACGCATTGCTCACAGACCTGCCGCTGATCATCGCGTTTGTGGTGCTGGCGGCCTACACCTACACCTCCGGCCTGCGCGCTCCGGCCCTGATCGCCGTCGTCAAGGATCTGCTGATCTATCTGGCAGTCATCGTCGCGGTGATTTATCTGCCGATCAAGTTCGGCGGCTGGGACAACATCTTCAATGCGGCCCAGGCAAAGCTGGACGCGGTCAGCCCGGCTACCGGCAAGCCCACCGGGGCCTTCATCCCGGGCGCGGCCAGCTACTCGGCTTACTGGACGCTGGCGCTTGGCTCGGCCCTCGCGCTGTTCATGTATCCGCACTCGATCACGGGCGTCCTGGCTACCAAGAGCCGGAACACGATCCGCAAGAACGCCGCGGTGCTGCCGCTGTACTCGCTGATGCTAGGGTTCCTGGCGCTGCTGGGCTACGTTGCCATCTCGGCCGGTACCAAGCCCATCGACTTGAACGGCGCGGTCAACCCTCAACTGGTGGTGCCGCAGCTGTTCCTGGACCACTTCCCGGGCTGGTTTGCCGGGGTTGCCCTGGCGGCTATCGCGATCGGTGCGCTGGTCCCGGCCGCGATCATGTCGATAGCGGCCGCGAACCTGTTCACCCGCAACGTCTACCGGGACCTGTTCCGGCCCAATGCGGACCCCCGGCAGGAAGCCAAGGTCTCCAAGATCGCCTCGCTTGTGGTGAAGTTTGGTGCGCTGATTTTCGTTATCGCGATGGACCAGTCGGCTGCCATCAACATGCAGCTCCTCGGCGGCATCTGGATCCTGCAGACTTTCCCGGCAATCGTGGCGGGGCTCTATACCAGGTGGTTCCACCGGTGGGCGCTCTTCGCGGGCTGGGCCGCCGGCATCCTGTACGGCACCATTGCGGCCTACAACGTGGTCAACCCGGCTACGAAGGCCCACTTTGGCGGGGCCATCGCGGCCATTCCCGGCACCGACGTTCAGGTCTACATCGCTGTCGTGGCGTTCGCGATCAACCTCATCGTCGCAGCCGGCCTGTCCCTGGCATTCCGGGCGATGAAGCTTCCCGACGGGCAGGACATTACCCGCAGCTCTGACTACGGCGCCGACGAGCACGACCCTAAAGTCGCCGAGCTGGCGCGCGAGTATCCTCTGGGCGAGTCCGGGGCCGCCACGCTCTGATTCCGGGGCAGGCACTCGGCAAGCCCTCACGGGGCAGGCGGCGAAGGAAGGAGGACCGCCGTCGGGGATCGTCCCGCGGTATCCGGATCCAGCCCGGGACCGCGGGCGCCCCGGCTCCGGATGTCTTATTTCGACACGTTAATCCCCAACATTATGGCCGGATCCGTAACATTGGAGCGAATACAGGCTTCGGTTTGCCAAGTTTGCTGTAAAGGACTAAAAGACGTGTCACTCGAATCATTGCCCGTCCTGGACTTCTCCCGATTGAGCGCGGGCCCGGTGGAGGCCTCCCGGTTTCGGGACGAACTGCGCAACGCCATGCATGAGGTCGGGTTCCTCTATCTGGCCGGCCATGGCGTCCCGCAGGAGCTCACGGACGCCATGCTCGAGGTCTCCCGCCGGTTCTTTGAACTGCCGGAGGAACAAAAGCTCGCGGTCGAGAATGTTTACAGCCCGCAGTTCCGCGGCTACACGCGCGTCGGCGGCGAGCTCACGGACGGGGCGGTCGACTGGCGGGAGCAGATCGACATCGGCGTCGAACGTGCCGCTGTGACGCCGGGCGACGGCATCGCGGACTATTGGCGCCTGGAGGGGCCCAACTTGTGGCCGGACGCCCTGCCCGAAATGCGGGAGATTGTCTCTGAGTGGACCGAGCGGCTGAGTGATATCTCCCTCGCTCTGCTGCGGGCGCTTGCCGTGTCCCTTGGAGCGCCCGAGGACACCTTCGACGCCGCGTTTGCAGCACGGGCTTTCCCCCTGCTCAAAATTGTGCGTTATCCGGGGGAGTCCAACCCGGAACCCAAACAGGGTGTCGGGTCCCACCGCGACGGCGGCGTGCTGACGCTCCTCCTCGTCGAACCCGGCAAGGGCGGACTCCAGGTCGAGTACCAGGGGAAGTGGATTGACGCGCCCCAAGTGCCCGGAACATTCGTGGTCAACATCGGCGAGATGCTCGAGCTGGCCACGAACGGCTACCTCAAGGCGACTCTGCACCGGGTGATCTCGCCCCTCCGCGGGACCGACAGGATTTCTCTTCCGTTCTTCTACAACCCGGCGCTGGACGCGACCATGCCACAGCTAGCGGTGAGTCCGGAGTTTCAGGTCAAAGCCCGCGGACTGTCGGTTGACCCGAGCAACAGCCCGATCCTGGAGACCTACGGGGACAATGCCCTCCGCTACCGGCTCCGGGCCCACCCCAACGTTGTCGCAGCCCACCACGCGGATCTCGTGAAGAGCTGACGCCCGTCCGCTAAGTCCGACGGTCCGGCTCTCCGTCTGTGTGGGGGCAGCCATTCTGGCAAGAGCCTGGCCGCGGGAGATTTGCCGTGGACCGCTGCTGGCCGGCAAGTTGGGCGGTGAGGAGGTCGATCTGTTGCGCGAGCCGGGCAACCTCTGTTCGGAGTGGCTCCTCGCTGGCTTCGACGTCCGCTGCCGTTTCAAGTGCGACGTTCTCCACCAGCCACGATGCGACGGCGGCCGTAACGACCCCCAGCACGGCAATCCCGCCGATCATCAGACCCCCGGCCACGAGGCGCCCCATCGGGGTCACCGGAAAGTGGTCTCCGTATCCGACGGTTGTAATGGTGGTCATCGCCCACCAGACGGCGTCGCCGAAGTTGGTGATGTTGGAGCCTTCGGCGTTCTCCTCCACGTCGAGCACGGCCAGGGCGCCCGCGTAGATGAGGAGTGTTGCGGCAGCAAGGACGTAGGTAATGATCCGCCCGCGTAGTGCGTTGCCGCCGGTGCGGTGCAGGATCCGTAGCAGGGTGACAAGACGCAGGAGCCGCAACGGCCGCAGGGCAGGGAGCATGAGGACGAGGAGTTCGTGGAGGTTCCGGATGAACCATCGTCCTCGCTGCGGTGCCAGGTAGAGATTGGCCGCGTAGTCCACGGCGAAGGCCGCCCATGTGATCCAGATGGTGACCTCGATCGCGTCAGCCTGGGTGGACTTCAGGTTTGCGATCACCTGGATGGAATAGGCCGTCAGGAACAAAACCGCGGCCGCGAGCATGGGCCATTCGGAGTACTTACGCCAGATCGCTTGATTCATGCTCCAAGGCTAGGGGACGGCATTGTTCTGCTCGCCCACCGTGGCCGCAACGAATCCCGCCGGGGCCTGCCTCCGTCGGGTCTCTGTTCCGAAATTCCGGTGTTCTTCAAGCGTCAGGCCGAAGGCTGCGACGAAATCCGCGGCTCGCTGCCGGGCCGGGGGAGCGTTGTCGAGCCCGAAGGTGAGCGGCTCGCCCACGAATTTCGTCGTCGCCCGGGCATAGCGCATGTACGGCGACCGGGACGCCATGGTCCCGGCGGAGAAGTAGTCAAAGGCAACGACGCTGCCGGGGGCCGTCCCTGCGATCCGCCGCAACGTTTCCTCGACGGACGCGCGGTCCAGGTACATGGTCACCGCTTCCCAGAGGAAGAACGCGGGCCGGGCCGCGTCGTATCCTGCCGCCGCAAGCTTCTCAAACCAGTCCTCCGCCTGGAAGTCGGCGGGCACGTAGGTGGCCAGGTCAGTTGCGAGGCCCGCGCTCTTCAGCATCTCGAGTTTGAAGGCCTGGGTTCGGGGCTGGTCAATCTCGAAGCACTTCACGTGCACGTCCGGTGAGAGGCGGTAGACGCGGGTGTCGAACCCGGCGCCGAGGATGACCAGCTGGTCGATGCCGGGGAGGTGGCGGCGGAGGGCGGCATCGTAGAGGCTTGTCCGTGCGGTCTGCTGGTGGCGCATCGGGGGCTCGCCCCCATAGGGATAGCGGTAGATCCGCGGAACATAGCCGCTCAGGAGATGTCCCACGATCGTCGGGGCGGTCTCCAGCCCGAAGGCTGCACGGGAAACGTTGGGCATGACCATCATGAGCCGTGCGGCGGGCTCATCAGGTCTGGTTCCCAGCCTGTGCTGCATGTAGCGGGTGTAGAGCGATGCGAGCAGGGTCGCCGAAATCCCAGTCCGGTGGCTGTAGAGGAGCAGCTTGGGCACTCCCCAGAGGTAACCGGCCGTCCCGACCGGGAGGAGGGCCAATTGGAACACGCGAAACAAGGACGCCTGCGCGATTCCCCGGATCCCCCGCATCATTTGCCGCATCCTGGCTCAGCCCCTATCCCGCACCGACGGCCGGGAGTGAGGCCCGGTTCCTGATTCGGGACTCACCGAAATCCACGCCCAGACGTCCAATCTCCCGGATTCCACGGTCTCTGGACTTGGGGCGGCCCACGGCGATGTGCGGTATCCAATGGGGGTACCTGAAACCAAGGGCCCGCGAACTGAGTATGAAGTCGTCGATATTATCCACGAGGAGCTCGTCCAGCAGTTCGTGCAGCGCCTTCACGAGGGAGACCTGATAGTCCCGCACGTGCCCGGGTACCTCAACTTCGAGTCCGGACACGCTGCCGCCGCCGAGGACGACCAGTCTGTCGCTGCTCCCGGAAAAGCTTCCCAGCACCGGAAGCGCCTGCAGCCAGTCCACCGTCCTGCCGGCAGCGGCTGCGGCGGTGGTGATGTCCTTCGTCCACTCCGCCACATCCTGGCAGAATTCGTCCAGGATGCCGATGTGCAGCAGGGTCAGGTGCAGCCCCTGGCGGCTGCGCAGCGCGTCGACGTAGCTGCCCAGGTCCTCGTAGTCCGCAGGGCCGGTCCCGATTTTGAGTACAGGCACCTCCACCGTGATGCGCGCAAGTGTTTGCATCCGGACCCCCTGTTATCCGCACGGCGTTACCCACGCTGGCCGTCGGCTCTCGGGGCAATTATCCTCCTGTGATGGAGGCTCCCGCGAATGACTCATCGGACACTGCGCGCAAGGAGTAGGGTTTGCCTCAACCGACGAAGGGGTCCCAATGAGCTACAAGTATCGAACCGTCCGGGTACGCGGCACGGAGCTGATCGGAACCATCGCGCGTAAACACGGGAGCGCGGCCGAGATCTACGAAACCTCGAAGGACCCGAGCACGTCGGTGGTTCCGGTGTTCTTCCCGGAAACGGGCGAGGTCCGGTTCTTCGACAGGTCAATGTTGGAGGACGTCGTAACTCCGGCCGGATAGGGTTCTTTGTTTTGGGTACCGCGGGGCGGATGCGGGCGGACGGGAATACCATGGTGCTGCTGGGTACTTAAGGGGGATCCGCGCGGGCCGCTTGCCCGTCGCCCCCGACGGCTTGTCCGTCAACAGGACGGACAGGTCTCCCGACTGATCAGGAGGACCAGCCATGACGGACGTCTCCGCATTTGAGCAGCAGCTGAATCCGTTTCCCCACTACGAAGCCATGCGGCGAGACCAGCCCGTCTTCCAGGACCAGCAGTCCGGGGTCTGGCATGTCTTCCTCTACGACGACGTGCACCGGGTCCTCGCCGAGCACGCCACATTTTCCTCCCGGATGGGAGGGGATAACCCGTCGGAGACAGGCCAGCTCTTCGCGGCCAGCCTGATCAACACCGATCCGCCGCGTCATCGCCAGCTGCGTTCCCTGGTGACGCAGGCGTTCACACCCCGCGCGGTGGAGGCCCTCGGCCCGCGCATCTCGGAAATCACCGATGAGCTACTGGGCCCGGCGGCTGCCGGCGGAACCATGGACCTCATCAAGGAACTGGCGTATCCGTTGCCGGTGATCGTCATCGCGGAGCTCATGGGCATTCCCGCAGCGGACCGGGACCGGTTTAAACAGTGGTCCGACCTCATCGTCAGCCAGGCGCAGCATTCGGACGACGGGTCCGGACCCGGCGCGGACCATCGGGACATGACCGAATATTTCCTGGGCATGATCGAGGAGCGCAGGCGCCGGCCCGGCAACGATCTGATCAGCAAGCTGCTGGAAGCGGAGATCGACGGCCAGCATCTGAGTGTCATCGAACTTCTCGGGTTCTGTGCCCTGCTGCTTGTCGCCGGCAACGAAACGACGACAAACCTGATCGGCAATGCGGTGCTGTGCTTTAGCGAAAACCCCGGCACGGTCGAGCGGCTCAGCGCCGATCCGGCGCTGCTCCCGGATGCCATTGAAGAAGTGCTCCGTTACCTTTCCCCGGTCCAGTCCATGTACCGCGTTGCCGCCGTTGATGCGACACTGGGCGGTCACCGCATTCCAGCCGGCTCGCCCTTGGTTGCCTGGATCGGGTCGGCGAACCGTGATGGCCTGCAGTTCCCGGATCCGGACGTGTTCGACGTCGGGCGCGCACCCAACCGCCACCTCGCGTTCGGTCAGGGCATCCACTTTTGCCTCGGAGCGCCGCTTGCCCGGCTCGAGGCCAGGATCGCGCTGCAGGCCGTGATCTCGCGCCTCCCGGGACTCGCGGTGGCGCCCGATACGCCCCTGGAACGGGTCGGCAGCACCATCATCTACGGTCTCAAAGAGCTCCCTGTCGTCTGGCAGCCTGCCTGAGGAATGGCGGAATCCCGCTCAAGTGCGTTCCGCCGGAGGCCCGGACGTGGCGCGGCCCGGGCTAAGAATCCCTGCTCCCGGGGCTCATCCGCACTGTCGCTGCGTGGAAGTCTGCGATGGCGCGGGCAAGGTCGTCGGGTGCCCTGAGGTTGGCGGAGTGGCCCTGCCCGCGCAGCACGTGCCTCTCAGTGCGGGGCACGGTCCGGGCCAGGACCTCCAGCCGTCGGCCCAGATGGGCCGGGCTCTTGTCACCGCCGACCAGGAGGACGGGCGCCTGGATTTCCTTGTACAGGTCAAGCCGCAGGCCGAGCTGTTCCAAGGCGGCGTTGTCGTCCATCTGCCGCGGCGCGAGGCGGCGCATCCTGGGGCTGGCGCCGACAAACATGCGGATGAGTCCGGCCTGCCAGGCCGGGAGCCCGACCATGTCGCGGGTGAAAATCTGCATGGCCTTCCCGGGTCTGCCGGCGGCGATGGCCGCCTGGGCGCTGAGCAGGGCGGCCCCGCCGACCGGGCCATCGGTCCTCAGCGGGGGCTCGTACAGGACGCCTCCAATGAACGACGACGGAAGCGCCGCCAGTGCTTCTAGTGCCACCACCGCCCCGGACGAGTGCCCCACAATGAGCATGGGACCCCGACCGTTTCGGCCAGGGCCTTGATGTCGGCGACCTCCTCGGCGATCGACGCCGGGGCACCTGTCGTGATGTCCAGCCGGTACTGGCGGCGCAGCACAGTCAGGACCCGGAACTGTCCCGCGAGGGCGGCGGCAACCTTCTGCCAGGAACTGCCGTCATCCATGCCCGGATGGACGACCAGGATGGCCGGTCCCTGGCCCGAGTCAAGAGCGCGCACCTCGGTGCCGTCAGCGGAAATCGTTGTGATCACGGGGATGCCTCCAAGGAATGCCGGGCGATAGCTGTGGAGAAGTGCCGCGGCGCGGTCACCCGGCGTGGAGAAAGGGGTAGATCGTAGGTGCACCGGATGCTGTTGCCGATGCGGTTGATGTCGGTGCCGTAAATGTGGAGCGATATGCCCAGCCCGGCTCCCGAATTGGTCACGCGATGGATGTCACCCGGCGGGGCGAATCCGGCAACAGCGCCGGCGTCATCGGTCCGGGTTCCCGTCAGTTCGAGGAACCGGCCCGCCCCGGCCAGGCGAAATCTCTCCTCGCGCTCCTGTCCCGCCACTACGCCCACTACGCACCAGGACGTGTGATCGTGGATGCTCGTCGCGTAACCCGGGCGTGTGACCAGGGCGACCACGGAAAAGGAGCCGTCCGGCTCCACATGCAGTACCTGCCCGCGATCGGCGCCGTGCCGTGCGCCGGCGGGCACTGCAAGCAATACCTCCCTGGCGGACGGGAGAATGGGCCTCACCGCCGCGGCGACCGTTTCGGCGACGCACTGCCAGTCGCCCGGGGAACGCGTGTCCGCCCTGACAGCGGCGTAAAGATCTTCCAGACCCGGTATGGGCGCCGCCCGGCGGGCACCGTCGGGCACTGCAACTGGCTTCATTTTTGGGTCCTTTCCACTTTCCGTTGCTGAAAGGCTAGGCCGCAGGGTGGCCCACGTGTAAGGTCCGATTCCATGGCAGTTGACTGGTCCGGTTCATCGCCGTCGTTCCTGCTGGGACTTGACCGCGGCAAGCGGGGGACGCTCGGAGTCCAGCTGCAGGAGGCGCTGCGGGCCGCAATCCGGTCAGGGCGCCTCACCCCCGGCGAGCGGCTGCCCTCGACCCGGAGCATGTCCGAGGAGTTGGGCGTCTCCCGGGGCCTCGTCCAGGCAAGCTATGAGCAGCTGGAAGCCGAAGGCTACCTTCTGGCCCGCGGAGGTTCGGCGACCCGCGTCGCGTTTACCCCGGGACCGGGTGTCGTCGAAGCTGGAACGCCGCCGCTGGCAGCCGTCATGGCGATCGATTTTGCCCCGGGCAGGCCCGACCTCCGCAGTTTCCCGATGCGCGACTGGATGTGGGCCTGCGGCGAAGTGGCCCGGTCGGCGTCGGCCGCCGACGCGGGCTATGCCGACCCGCGAGGGCTGGTCCAGCTCCGCGAGGTCGTTGCGTCGTACGTCCGGCGCGTGCGGGGCGGCGTCGCCGGAGCAGCCAACGTCGTGGTCTGCAGCGGGTTCACGCAGGGCCTGAGCCTCACGCTCGCCGTTCTGGCGCGGCGCGGCGTGCGGTGCGTCGCCGTCGAGGACCCTGGCCATTTGGAGATGGCGGAGCTGGTCAGGCGTGCCGGCCTGCGGCCGGTGTTCGTGCCGGTTGACGCGGAGGGGCTGGTGGTCGATGCCCTCAGCGCCACCGGCGCCACAGCCGTGATCGTCACCCCCGCGCACCAGACCCCGACGGGTGTTGTCCTGGCGCCCTCACGACGGCAGGCGCTGCTGAAATGGGCGATGGACTGCGAAGGGATCGTCATCGAGGACGACTACGATTCCGAGTTCCGGTACGACAAGAAGCCCGTCGGTTCGCTCCAGGGGCTGGCTGCGGACCGGGTGGTCAGTATCGGCTCGGTGAGCAAGTCACTGGCACCTGCCCTGCGGCTCGGCTGGGTTATCGCTCCCGGGGGCCTGGTCGCGGAAATAGCCCGGGAAAAATACCGGGCCGACCGCGGGTCGCCCGGCCTCGACCAGCTGATTCTCTCCCGCCTGATGGCATCCGGCCGGTTCGACCGCCATCTGCGGCGCATGCGCGGCGTCTACGCCGGCCGGCGGGCCGCATTGGTCGAAGCCCTGGCCGTTCACGCACCCGGAACTTCGTTGACCGGGCTGGCCGCCGGTTTCCACGCCGTGGCAGGGCTCCCGCCCGGCACGGACGAGGACGCGGTCGTGGCGGCAGCCGCGGAGCGGTCCGTCGGTCTGCAGGGCCTGGCCCGTTACCGGTCGTGTCGACTCGGCGGGCCGCCGGGGATCGTGCTCGGCTTCGGCGACCTCCGCGAGGAGTCGATCAGAAGCGGAATAGCCGCCATTGCCGACCTCTTGCGTTGAGGCCTTCGCCGCAAAACGGCCTGTCAACGCGCTCCGTTGACACCGCCTGGGGCCCTGCTGACTGGGCTTCACCTGGCCAAGCCCAGGCGAGGGAAGGCTTCGCTGTCCCGAAGGTCAGGGCTTCTGTGTTCCCGGCAGGCGCCGGCGCACGCCCCGGTACAGGACGCCGGCGGCGAACATGGCCAGGCCCGCGATCACGGACCCCGCCGGCAAGGTGGCCACCAGGACCACGCAGGCCGCCGCGCCGGCGATGTGCAGCGCTTTCGGGTAGCGGCGGTGTTCCCCCGTCTGGGTGAACGCGGCAAGGTTGGCGACGAGGTAGTAGATCAGCACGCCGAAGGAAGAGAAGCCGATGGCGCCCCGGAGATCGGCCACGCTGATGATAAGGCAGACCACAGCGGCCAGGACCGCCTCGGCCCGGTGGGGGACGTTGAAGCGCGGATGGACGGCGGCCAGCCAGCGGGGCAGATCAGCCTCCCGCGCCATCGCCAGGCTGGTCCGGCCCAATCCCGCGATCAGCGCCAGGAGCGCTCCCAGTGAGGCCAGAGCAGCGCCGGCCCTGACGATGGGGGCAGCCCACTCCCACGGACCGGCGGATACGGCGGCCGCCAGCGGAGCCGGGGTCCCTGCGACGCCGTCCGGGCCCAGGACGGCGAGGATGCTCACGGCAATGACGGCGTAGACAGCGATGGCAATGCCCAGCGCGATCACGATGGCCCGCGGAATGGTTCTGCGGGGATTGATGACCTCTTCGCCCATGGTGGCGATGCGCGCGTAGCCGGCGAAGGCGAAGAAAAGCAGTCCGGCGGACTGAAGGATCCCGTACCACCCGTGGGAGAGCACTCCGCCGTCGATCAGCCGCAGGGGGTCGGCGGCGCCGGGGCCCCAGCAGGCTGCGACGGCGATGGCCAGGGCCGCCAGGACAGCGACGACGATGACCCGCGTCAGGGCGGCGGTGCGCGTGACGCCCCGGTAGTTGACTGCGGCCAACAGGATTACGGCGGCGATCGCGACCGGACGCTCCCAGCCGGGAGGCGCTGCGTAGGCGGCAAAGGTCAGGGCCATGGCGGCGCTGCTGGCCGTCTTGCCGATGACGAAGCCCCACCCGGCCAGGAAGCCGGGCCATGGCCCGAGCCGCTCGCGTCCGTATACGTAGGTGCCCCCGGACGTCGGGTATTGGGCGGCGAGCTGGGCCGAGGCCGTGGCGTTGCAGAACGCGACGGCGGCGGCCACCAGCAGGCCGACGAGCAGTCCGGACCCGGCGGCCTGGGCGGCGGGGGTGAACGCGGCGAAGACCCCCGCGCCGACCATGGAGCCGAGGCCGATGACGACCGCATCGAAAGTGTTCAGCCTGCGGGCCAGGACGGGGTGGTTGCTCAACGCACAAAGACCTTTCGGACGGAAGCCGGCATCCGCACTGCGGGCCGCAGTCCTCAACTCTACCGAGCGCGATCCCCGGGCCCGGGCCCGGGCCCGGGCCCGAGCCTGAGCCCGCGAGCGCGGATGGGCCCTAGTCTCCGACCAGCCTGTTCCCGTTGTCCCAACAGACAGCACGCAGCCAGTCATCGTCGAGCCGGGGCTCTTTGTCCCGCAGGCGTTCAAGGGCCTCCAGCTGGTGGGCGTAGGGGTAGGGGATGTTGGGGAAGTCGCTCCCCAGTACGACCTTCTCCTGCAGGTCTGCCAGCCGCGGCAGGAGGTCTGAAGGGAACGGGTCACCTGCCTCGAAGAAGTCCGTGAAAGCCATGGTGGTGTCCAGATGGACCCGCGGGTACGCCTCTGCAAGGCTGAGGAACTCGGCGTATTCGGGCGCACCGAGATGGGCGACGACGGCGGTCAGCCCGGGGTGGCGTCGGAGGACGCCCTCAAGCTTGTCGGGTCCGGTGAAACCGGCCCGCGGAACAGGGCCGCTGCCCACGTGCACGACCACCGGGACCTCAGCGTCGGTCAACAACCCCCATACAGGGTCCAGTGCGGGCTCGCGGAGGTCAAACCCGCCCACCTGGGCGTGGACCTTGAAGACCCGCGCGCCGCGTGCGAGGGCCGACCGGACCTGGCCCAGGACACCGTCCTCGGGGTAGAAGGTCGCGCTCGGAACACAGTCCGCCTCAGTGGCTGCCAGATCCAGGGCGAAGTCTGTGAGGTCCGCCGCCATGCCCGGCCGGTGGGCGTACGTCAACGCGGTGAACCGGCGGATGCCGAGCCTGCGCACGTGCGCCAACCTGCGGTCCTGGTCCCAGCGGTAGGTGATCGGCCAGGGGCGCCCGATCAGCGGACCGGCGTCGTCAAAGTGCGCCCACACCCGCCGCATCATGCGGTCCGGCAGGAAATGCGTGTGGATGTCGATCAGTCCCGGCAATCCGAGTTGCTCCCACCAGGCCGGCACATCCGTATCCGCAAGAGGTGTCAACCAGGTCTCCTTCCACAGCGCGTGCAGACCCAGTGTGCCACCAGGCGGCCAGTGTCCCGGCACGAGATCTGACGGTGACATGTTCGCATGGGTGGCACCGCAACGCCTAGCATCGCTACATGAGACAGGTTGCGATGCCCATTGCTGCCCGCGACCGGCTTCTCGACCGGTTCGGCCCCGCGGCCGCGGAATGGATCGACGGTTTCGGAGCGATCGTGGCAGAACTCTGCCTGAAATGGGGACTGGACGCCCGCACTGTCCGCGCGGGTGGAACTGGCGCCGTTGTGGAGTGCGTGTCGAGTGCGGATGAAACGCGGTACGCCCTCAAGCTCTCACCCGACCGTGCGATCACGGAGCAGGAGTCGGCCGCGCTGACGTACTGGGCGGCCGCTCCCGGGGTCGTCGACCTGGTGGACGCGGACGCTGCCCGCAGCGCGATCTTGCTCGAGTGGCTACCCGACACCGCTGGGCTGACCGTTGAGACAGGAGGAATCACGGAGGTCTCCGGTCTCATCAAGGACCTCTACGCAGCGCGCCAAACGCCGCTACCTGATGTTCCCCCCGCTGCAGAGCGCGTGGAGTTCGTGTTCGAGTTGTGGGAGCGCCGCCGACGCGCTCTCCCGGACCCGCCGATCGACGATGCACTCTGGCGTCGATGCCGCGCGGCTGCGATGGATATGGCAAGGCGCGGTAATTCACTTCTTCACGGTGATCTTCACGCCGGCAACATTCTGCGGGCCGGCGGCGGCCGCGGGATTGTCGCCATCGACCCACGCCCGTGCATCGGCGATCCGGCGATGGACCTCACCGACCTGGCCATGGCCGGAGCGACCAGCCCAGCGGCCGTCTGGAGCCGGTGCCGTCAACTCGCTGATACTGCCGAGCCAATCGACGCCGACCGGCTATGGCGCTGGTGCTGCAACTTCGCGCCGCTGATGGCCGTGTCACTCGCCCGCCGGGCCGCGAGGACCGAGGACATCATCCTCATGCGCAACCTCGCTGCTCATTCCGGTCGATGGGGGCAGGAGCTTCCCCTCCCACCCCAGAGTCGCTAGGCTTCGCGGAAACTGCGTATCCACCCGCGGGTTGTCGCGTTGCCCATGGCCTCCTGAGGGTCCCGCTGCTGCTCAGGAAAGGACTTCCCATGCCGGATTCCAGCGTCGAAGGGACCGCACGCTCGTGCATCCAGGCCGTTGGCTCCCACAATATGGGCGTCCTTGAAAACCTGATCAGCGGGATCTCGTAGCCACCTTCGCCGGCGCGACTCAGACCTCGCAGCCTACCTCTCCGGCCGTGAACGCTGCGATGCGCGGGCGCGGTGGCAAGAACTCCACCCCGCATACCAGGAGCTTGCCGCACATCTTACCTAGCACGTCTGCAGCCCTGCCGCCGCACGCGGCCTGCCGAACTGCACCCCCGAAAGCAGATTCTCAAAGTCGCATCCGGCTTTCGAGGGTGCCGTTCAGCCGGCAGGGCCTCTGGGACGCACCCGGCCTGTGGCCGGGTGCCGCGCTGGTTAGTTCAGGGTCGACGTGTCGATCACGAAGCGGTAGCGCACATCCGAGGCGAGGACACGTTCGTAGGCCTCGTTGATCTTGCTGGCCGGAATGACCTCGATCTCGGCGCCGAGGTGGTGTTCGGCGCAGAAGTCGAGCATTTCCTGGGTTTCACGGATGCCGCCGATCATCGAACCGGCGAAGGAACGGCGTCCCGCGATGAGCGCGAAAGCGTTCACGGGGAGCGGTTCGGCCGGTGCGCCGACGTTGACCAAAGCGCCGTCGAGCGTCAGCAGTTGCAGGTACGAGCTGATGTCGATCGAGGCGCTGACCGTGTTCACGATCAGGTCGAAAGTGCCGGCGAGGTCCGTGAAGGTGTTCTCATCGCTCGTGGCGTAGTAGTGGTCCGCGCCGAGGCGCAGGCCGTCTTCCTGCTTTTTGAGCGACTGGGACAGCACGGTAACCTCCGCGCCCATGGCGTGGGCGATCTTGACGGCCATGTGGCCGAGTCCGCCCAGTCCGACGACGGCGACCTTCTTGCCGGGACCGGCATTCCAGTGGCGCAGCGGCGAGTAGGTGGTGATGCCGGCGCACAGCAGCGGGGCCGCGACGTCCAGATCGATGCCCTCAGGGATCCGGACCACGAAGTCTTCGGTGACGACGACGTGGGTGGAGTAGCCGCCCTGGGTGGTGGTGCCGTCGCGGTCGACTGCGCCGTAGGTGCCGGTGTTGCCCTTGAGGCAGTACTGCTCCTCGCCGGCCTGACAGTTGACGCACTCGCCGCAGGAGTTCACCATGCAGCCGACGCCGACGCGGTCACCGACAGCATGCTTGGTGACGGCCGAACCGACCTCAGTGACGATCCCGGCAATCTCGTGGCCGGGGGCGAGGGGATAGGACTGCGGTCCCCAGTCGCCGCGGACCGTGTGGATGTCCGAGTGGCAGATGCCGGCGAACTTGATGTCGATCAGGACGTCGTGCGGGCCGACATCGCGGCGCTGGATGGTCGTCGCGACCAGATCCTCAGTAGCGGACGGGGCAGCGTAAGCGTTAACGGTAAGCATTCTTCTCCAGTAATGGTCGATTGAGTAGTTAGGGTCGTTGGGGAGAGGGTCAGTTTCAAAGGCGGACAACGAGCTTGCGGGCCGCCCTGGCGCGGCGGCCAGCCGGGACGTCGTCGAGGGCCACCATCGGGTCAAACACCGTGCCGGGCTGGATTGTTCCGCTGCGGATGTCCGGCATGAGTTCTACGGGGTGGTCCATGTTGCCTCAGTCCAAGTAAAGAGGGGCAAAGTCGATGGCGGGAGACCCTGTCGATACAGGTAACGGCAGGGCCTCCCACGGACGTGCCGGGGCTTCTGGGCGGAGGCGTGGACACCGCGCGCGCCGGTGTCACCAACACCGAGCGAGATACTTTGGCAATCCGGCCGAAGCAGCCGGGCAACAAGGACCCGGCCGGGATGTTCACCGGCGACGTCCGGTTCGACGTCATCGCCAAGGGCGAAGGGTGCCCACTGCTCCACATGACCGACGGGGAGTACGGGACGCAGTAAGGCGCCCACGCGCCCCGGGGTCCGAAGAGGGGACGCGGGCCGGCGGGGGGTTTGCTCCCACGATTTTCCCGGTCTACGCCCAGCTACCCCGGTTAAGGTCCACGCATGACCTCAAAAACTCTGCTCATCAACTCTGCCCTGGGCGCCGTGATTCTGGCGCTGGGCGCGGGGACTTACCTTTCCGTCACGGCGGCGGGTTCAACGACTCCTGCGGCCGCGGTGCGGAGCGTGGCGGTGAGCAAGGCCACCATCGCATCCGTTGCGACAGCGTCGGGCAATGTATCTCCGGCGACGACGACCGTGGTCAACGCCCAGAACTGCACGGGCCCCATCCTTTCCGTCAGCGCAGCGCTGGGCCAGCAGGTGACGGCCGGCCAGCAGCTTCTGGCGATCGACCCGACAAACGCCCAGAACGCGCTGAAGGCGGCGCAGGCCCAGCTGGATTCGGTGAGCGCCCAGGCCAACCAGCAGCAGGTGGCCGCCGCAGGACAGGTCTCCTCCGCCAACCAGGGCCTTGTCAACGCGCAGCAGTCAGCGGGCCTGGACGCCTCGCAGCAGGCCGCCGCGGTGGCCGCCGCACAGAAGTCGGTGGATGCAGACAACGCAGCCCTGTCCGCTGCGCAGGCCCAGCCCGTGCCCACCCCGAAACCTGCCAACTGGGTGGACCCGGTGGCGGCCGCACAGAACCAGCTGGCCAAGGACCAGCAGCTCCTGACCCAGGCGCAGAACCAGCAGTCCTCCACCCAGCTCAAGGACAAGCAGCAGGTCGCCACGGCATCCACGGCGCTGGGCAACGCGCAGAACGCGGCGGCGTCCGCCGGAGGCGCCAATGCCACCAGCGCGCAGCTGGCGGTCGAGACTGCGCAGGCCAACCTCGCCGCCTGCACCCTGAATTCTCCGGTAGCCGGCACCATCACCGCCGTCAGCGCGACGGTGGGCGCATTGACCGGCGGTAGCGGATCCGCAAGCTCTGGTTCCGCTGCCTCCGGCGCTGCAGGCGCCGGCGCCTCCGCGACGTCGGGGGCCGCCTCCGCGGCGGGCTCGGCGGCTGCCGCCGGGTCCAGCAGCGGCCTCGTGACCATCAGCGACACAGGACACCTTCAAGTGGTGGCAGGCTTCTCCGAATCGGACATCGCGAACATGAAGCCGGACCAGACGGCGCAGTTCACATTCCCGGCACTGAACCAGGATGCCGGTGCGGCAACGGTCACCGGCAAAGTCGAATCGATCGCGCAGACCGCAAGCACCACCAACGGCGTCGTGACCTACCCCGTCACGGTCTCGATAGGGAACCCGCCGGCGACCCTGCGCCTGGGCCAGAGCGCCAATATCTCCGTCACTACTGCCACGGCGGACAACGCCCTCGTGGTTCCAACGCTGGCGGTCACAACCACCGGCACCCGCCAGAGCGTCAACGTGGTCAAAAACGGCGTAACGACCCCCACCAAGGTCACGACCGGAATCGCCGCCAACGGGAGGACCCAGATCCTCACCGGCCTTTCCGAAGGAGACCAGATTGAACTTCCGGCCATCTCCAGCACCCTCGACACCGGCGCCGCCACCACTCCAGGCGGCGGTCTTGGCGGGGGCGGATTCGGCGGCGGCGGTACGCGCGGCGGCGGCACCCGGAACGGTGGCCAGTAGAGCATGGCGGCGGTGATCGACCTCTCCGGAGTCAGCAAGGTTTACGGCAAGGGCGAAGCGGAGGTCCGGGCGCTCGATGGCGTGGACATCACGATCGAGCGCGGCGACTTTGTGGCCATCATCGGGGCCTCCGGCTCCGGCAAATCGACCATGATGAACATCATCGGCTGCCTGGACGCCCCGACGACCGGCAGCTACTTGCTCGACGGAATCAATACCGTCCAGCTGGACGAATACCAGCAGGCACAGATCCGGAACCGCAAGATCGGCTTCGTGTTCCAGAACTTCAACCTGATCTCCCGCACCAAGGCTGTCGACAACGTCGCCATGCCGCTCGCCTACGCCAGGGTGGGCCGGCAGGAGCGGCGCGCGCGTGCCCTCGAGATGCTCGATACCGTCGGGCTCTCCAGCCGGGCGGACCACAAGCCCTCGCAGCTATCGGGCGGCCAGCAGCAGCGCGTGGCGATTGCCCGGGCCCTGGTGACCAACCCGGTCCTGTTGCTGGCCGATGAACCGACCGGTGCCCTGGACTCGCGTTCGTCGTCGGACATCCTCGATCTCTTCGAACGGTTGCACGCAACAGGGCGGACTATCGTCATGATCACGCACGAGATGGACGTCGCCGAGCGGGCGGGGCGCGTGGTGCGCATGCAGGATGGCCGGATTGTTGCCGATGACCGTCAGCAGCCGTCCGGCGACCGGATCCTGGCTGTGGCGCCATGAACCTCCTGGAATCCGCCCGGTTCGCCCTCTCGGGGGTTGCCGCCAACAAGATGCGGTCCGTGCTGACCACGCTCGGAATCCTGATCGGCATCGCCGCCGTCATTGTCCTGCTCGCGGTGGGCGCGGGAACGTCCAACGCCATCAAAGCCCAGATCGGCAAGCTCGGAACCAACGTGCTGACGGTCAACCGCTCGACGTCGGTCGGGGGACGCGCCGCTGCCGGCGGCCAGGTCGGGGCGAGCCGGACCCGCAGCACCAACCTCACCCTCGAGGACCAGCAGGCCCTGACGGACCCGGTGCTGGCCCCGGACGTTGCCCGGACGGCGCCGATCGTCCAGGCGCAAAACGTGACCGGAACGTACAGTGGTGCCACCCATGCGGTGGCCAGCTTCCTGGGGACCACGGCGTCGTATTTCGATATCAGCAACAGTGCCGTGGCATCGGGAGCGTTGTTCACGGACGCCGACGAACAGGCGGCAAACCCCGTCGCGGTCATCGGCAACACAGTCGCAACCGATCTCTTCGGGAACAACCCGGCATCCGGCGTCGGGCAGACGATCCAGCTCAACGGCCAGAACTTCACCGTCGCCGGCGTGTTGAGCATCAAGGGCTCGTCCGGGCTGAACGACCCCGACGACGTCGTCGTCGTCCCGCTGTCCGCCGCGCAAAACAAGTTCACCGGTTACGCCCCGACGCTGGCGTCGATTACGGCCCAGGCGAAATCGGCCGAGGTGATGAACGAGGCCCAAAATGAGCTGCAGATGATACTGGATGCCCGGCATCACGTGGATGCCACCAACCGGGACTATCAGATCCGGAACCAGGCCCAGATCCTCACCACGGCCACCAACACGACGCAGACACTGACAATCCTGCTCGGCGCTGTCGCGGCGATCAGCCTTCTTGTCGGCGGGATCGGCGTCATGAACATCATGCTGGTCACCGTCACCGAGCGCACCCGGGAGATCGGCATCCGCAAGGCGATCGGTGCCTCGCGGGGGAGCATTGTGGCCCAGTTCCTGATTGAGTCCCTGGTCATTTCCGTCATCGGCGGGGTGGCCGGCATCGTCATCGGCTTTGTCGGGAGTGCCTTCCCCGTTCTTGGCGTCCAGCCTGAAGTCCAGCCGTGGACCGTGTGGGTCTCACTCGCAGTGTCGGCCTTCATCGGCCTGGTCTTCGGCGTCTATCCCGCCAACAAAGCCGCGAAGCTGCGGCCCATCGATGCACTTCGTTACGAATAGGACGTCCCGTGAAGAGTTTCCTCCCAGCCAACACCTCCATGACCCGCCGCCGAAGCGACGTCGACGGCCCGGCGTCGCCCGTCACGGAGTCCGTGGCCACCGACCCGGCACTCACCCGGGTACTGCCCGAAACGGCGCCTGAGGCTTCGGCTGGCTGGTACCGCGACGGGGCGCCGTCCGACGGCGTCGGGAACAGCCTCGAGCTCACGGAGCCTGAGGACGGGAACCCGGATGAAGGGGGCGGCGTCCCGGTACTGCCGCCGGCGGACCACGAGCCGTTTGTGCCGAAGCCCAGATTCGTCATGGGACGCTCGACCAGGATCCTGGCGTGCGTGGCGCTGGTTGCGGCCGGAGCGTTTGCCGGTTCCGCGGTGCAGAAACAGATAGACACCGGGAACCGCGCCGCCAGGTTCGGCAACTTCCAGGGCCCCGGTGCGGGAACCGGTTCCGGCACAGGCACAGGAAGCGGCAACGCAACAACTGGCCAGGGACGCCGCAACGGCGGTACAGGTGCCGGTGGCTCACCGGCGGGCGGCGCCGGTTCCGGCCCGCAGTCCACAGCTCCCACGCCAGGGCCCGGTCAGTAACGCGAGCGGGGGCACCAGCGTCTCCCGAGTCCCGCTCCGGCGGATATCCGACGCGGCAGAATCGTTGACATGGTGAAGATCTTCAATATAGTTGTGTGAGTAGCGTCACTCAGCAAAGGAATTCGGTGAACGAAGAGGACTTGGCCGGCCCGTCAGCGGCTGCGCAAAGTTCGCTTCCGATAGCCATCGGAAACCGTATGCGGACAGGTGGCGCAATCTCAAAAGGTGCCCGCGGGGCGGCCGGGGACGCAGCGAACGAGCTGCCGACACCGGATCTGAAGGCGGCCACCGAAGCGGCGATTCAATGATCTTCTCCGCCAGGATCCCGCACTGGTTTGTTAATCGCTACGAAGAGGTATGCGTAGCTATCCGGGTTAATTCGCCTCCCATCTGGTGAGGCCGTCAGGCCCTAGTTCGGCCCAAAAATACCGATAGTTTCGTCCATCGTCTCCCGGCTCTCCGTCCGGTGGCGGTGGTCCATACACTCACGCGCCCAAAAAGCGCTGGCGAAGGAAGCAATCATGATCGACACAGGCATCAAAGATGATGTGAGTAGTTCCCGGACAAGAGGCTTTTCTCCTGAGGTCCGTAGAGGCATACTCGCTCTCGGGCTGGGGAACACCCTTGAGTGGTACGACTGGATGGTATTCGGTCTGCTGTCCGCCTTCATCGGACCCAAGTTCTTCCCGTCGACGGATCCCCTGGCCGCCACATTGAACGCCCTGGCTGTCTTCGCCGTGGGCTTTGCCTTCCGTCCGCTCGGCGGCATCCTGCTCGGAACCCTGGCGGACCGGCTCGGACGGCGCCGTGTGATGCTCTGGTCCATCGCGATGATGGCCGGAACCACGCTCATCATCGCATTGACGCCGACCTACCAGCAGATCGGCCCTTGGGCCGGCATCATTCTCCTGGTATGCCGGGTGATCCAGGGCATTTCCACCGGTGTGGAGGCCCCGCTGTCCACGTCCCACGCGGTGGAACTTGTGCCTGCGGGCCGCGAAGGATTTGTGGCCGGGATTATTTCCTTCTACGTCAACATGGGCATCCTGCTGGCATCCCTTGTCAGCTACGTGGCGAGCCTGGCCTTGGGCGCAGCCGCCATGTCGGACTGGGGATGGCGTATCCCGTTCGTCATCGGTGCGGTCCTCGGCGTCGTCGTGGTCTACCTGCGCCGCGCGCTGCCGGAAACGATGAAACCTGAAGAGCTGGCAGGAAGCACCTCCAAGACCGTGTGGAAGGGCGTGCGCAAGAACTGGCTCAGCGTCCTGGCCATCACCTTCGTCGTCGGCGCCGCCCAGGCCTATAACTACGCCTGGAACACCGGGTTGCCGAACGCCGCACGCAGCAGCTTCAAGGAAGATCCGACGGCGGTCTTCGCCGTGACGACAATCCTGGGTGTCGTCCTCGTCGTCGGGAGCCTCGTCGTGGGCAAGCTGACGGACGGCAAGTCGATGTCCAAGTGGTTCCTCGTGACCCGTGCCCTTGCCGTTCCTTCCGTGTTCCTCATGCTGATGTACGTCCAGCCGGGAATCGGCGGGTTCGCCGCTGTCCTGCTCGGCGGCTCCGTTGTCCTCGTCCTGAACATGACCCTTTACAACGTCGTCTCGAGCTCCCTGATGCCGAAGGCATGCCGGGGTGCCGGAACGTCGCTGGGCTACGGGATCGGCGTCGCGCTCTTCGGGGGCACTGCGTCCTTCCTTCTCGTCTGGCTGCAGTCCCTGAACGCCGCCTGGATCTTCCCGGTCTATGTAGCGGTTCTGTCCATCCTCAGCATCATTTTCTATCTCCTCGCCCGTCGGGCCAACGGCCTGTTCGTCGGAGACTGAGAACGCTTCCGGGACGGGCTTTGGGCCTTCACATCACCCTGGAAGGTGATGTGGGGGCCCTCGGCCTTCCCGGCGACCGTCACCCACATCAACAATTGGAGGATTCACGTGATCAAGTTCGACCTCGATGCCTTAGACATCGAACTCTATGAGGCCGCCTGCGCGCAGCTGTTGGCGGCGCATCACGTCGATAACCACAGGGTCGCGGCCGCGATGCGGGGCGGTTCAGGGCAGATCTATCTCGGTCTTCACGTGGGCTCGAAACGGGTCAACGTCTGTGCCGAGTCCAGTGCCGTTGCCAACGCCTGCATGGCCAACGAGACATCCATCGAATCGGCCGTGGCGGTGTGCATGACGCCGGCGGGAGTGCCCCAAGTGACCAACCCTTGCGGCGTCTGCCGGGAACTGATGCGCACCTACGGGTCCGGCACCACCGTCCTCATCGATGCCGAAGGACGGGTCGGAAAAGTCACTGTGGCAGAGTTGCTGCCGTTGCCGTGGATGCGGGCGGCAGAGAATGACTGGACCGTGGCGCCTCCCAGCGCTTCAGGGCCGGGCGTCTGAGGACGGCAGGCCGGGCTACCGCTGGCAGTACCAGGAGTGCGGATCCCACCAGTACACGAGCCCGGCATAGGCGCCGCCACCGTATTCGATGTCGCATTCCTGGTTGACGTTGATCCCGTTGGAGGTGTCCGAGCCCAAGACGCACCGCCAGCTGTAGGCGTCGTACTGGTCCAGGATCACGGCCCGGATTTCGAAGGCGTCGTAGTACTGGGTGTTGCAGGCGCGCTGCATGTCGACGCCGCCGAGGTAGGTTCCCGCCGATGCCGGCGTCGACCCGGCCAGCAGGCCGGCGGTCGTGAGGGTGAGGGCCGCCGTCGTGGTCAGGGCCTTGCGGATGATCGTGGGGCTTCGGAAGCGCGGAGCCTGGCTTTGCACGGGTCTGTCCTTCCTGGATGAGAACGGCTGAGCGCCGTGGCGCCCGGTGTTTCCACCCCGGCGTTAGGGCCGGTTTAGTCCTGCGCGGGGATCCGTGTCAATAGCTCGGGCTACCCGCTGGATTCGAGGGTGCATCCTACTCAGCCAGGTATGAGTCAATTGCCTGCTGCATCACCGGGCCGTAGCGGTCCCAGGAGCCGGCGAGGGCTGCCACGACCAGTACGCTGCTACCCCGGGTGCCCTCCACAAGGCACGCTATCTCACGATATTCGTGGGCGCCGATGCGGGACACGTAGGCGTCGGCCACGCATGAACCGGTTCCGCCGCGGAACGCCATTCCGTCACGGCTGGAAATTCGGGTCGCGGATGCGGCGTGTTCGCCCGTGAGGTGGTCGAGGCGGAATTCCGGCCAGTTGGTCAGCGACTCCTCGCCCTGCTGCGGCGTGGCGTTGAGATAGACCTGGAGGTCACCGTTCGGTGCGGTGAGGGCGGCAGACAGGCTGCCGGGGTCGCTTTCCACCGGGCTGGCGCCTGGCGGGATGGAGAGAACCGCCGTTCCGTCCGGAAGCTCCCTGGATTTCCAGCCGGCCGGCGCCGGGCCCGCCTGGAACCACGCGAATGTTGTGGTGCCGGCGGGGGCCAGCACGGGTGTCCGGTCCTGAGCGTGGGAGCTGCAGCCGCCCAGGAGCATCGCCGCCAGGGCCCCCAACACCCGGGCGGTCACCGTGGTCCGGCGGAGCCGCGCCGAACTCCCGGACAACCAGTTCTGCGGCCGGGGTTGGCCTGTCTTCGCCCTACTTGTTGCCGTCACCGTCGTCCGGGCCTCCGTTGTTATCGGCATCATGATCGTTCCCCGCGGGTGCCCGTGCGGGCGGGGGAGCCATCCGCGGAGGCGGGGGCGGAGCTAGCCGCGGTGGGGCGGGTGGCGGCGGCGGGGGCGGAGCTACCCGCGGCGGGGCGGGTGGCGGCACGACCACCGGGGCCGGGGGCGGAACGGGCGGCAGCACGGCCGGCGCCGGAACTTGGGCCGGCACAGTAACTGTGGCCGGGGACGGAACTTCTGCCGGAGACGGCACCATCGGCGGCGTGGCGGTTTCATCGGTCGTCCCGGGGGCCGTGGGCTGCGGGGACGGCGCCCCCGTGCCGGGCAGGGTGCTGACCCCGGATGGGGCAGGGGCCGGTGCCGACGGTTGTCCGCCGAAACATGCTCCCAGCAATAGGGTGCTGCCCAAGGCCGCGGCGGCCAGCGCCGGGCGGGGAATCTTCATTGTGCCCTCCTGAGGCAGTGCCCGGCATGGATCGCCGGACTCGTACCTAAGAACGGTTCCGGGAGCCCGCGGGTTCAAGCCCGGCTGGATTATTCGGCTGGTGAACCAAAGGGGGGCCCGCTTCGTTCCCTAACTGGGAGGTTGAGATGTCCGATCAGGAGGCTGAGCTGCTGCGCTCGCTGAATGAGGCTTACGGCCCGGCGCTGCGGCGGTTCGTCACGGGACTGACAGGCGACCGTGCGCTGGCGGACGACGTCGTGCAGGAGACGTTGATCCGGGCCTGGCAACATCCTGATGTGCTCCAGCGGGCGGAGCCGGCGGTGAGGGCCTGGCTCTACAAGGTAGCCCGCAACCTCGTGATCGATGACCGCCGGAGCGCCCGACGGCGGCACGAAACGGAGGCGGAGCGGCTGCCGGAAATCCCGGAAACGGACCGGATTGACAGGATCCTGGACGCGTGGCTGGTCTCTGATGCCCTCGCAGGATTGTCCGCCGACCACCGGGCTGTGATTTTGCATGCGTACTATCAGCGTGAGACAACGGCCGAAATGGCGAAAAGTCTGCAGCTGGCTGAAGGGACCGTGAAGTCCAGGCTGCACTACGCGTTGAGGGCCCTGCGGCTGGCCCTCCAGGAAGGCGGAGTGACTCCATGAGCCCGACCGGAATCGACAGTTACCGCAGCTGGGATGCAGCGTATGTGCTGGGGGCCCTGATCCCCTCTGAACGTCACGAGTTCGAGGAACACCTGGCCGAATGCGCCGGATGCAGGGCCGCAGTGGCCGAGCTTGCCGGGCTGCCGGCATTGTTGGCCGCCCTGTCACCCGCGGAGGCACGCGCGCTGGCGCCGGCTGCCGACGTCACGGCATCGCCGGGGCTGCCATCCGGTCTGGCGGATCATGTCCGGGTGCGGCGGCGGCGGACGCGGCTGGCCGCTGCCGCCCTTGTCCTTGGCGCCAGTGCGGCGTCCGGCGTAATCACCGCCGCGGTCACGAGCCCGGCCCCGCCGGCCGTACAGACACAGGCTGCATCGGCCGCAGCCCTTCACTTCACGCCGATAGGCGCCAGCGGGCTGGCCGCGAAGGGGTCCCTCACCGGGCAACCGTGGGGAACGCGGATCGACTGGGAGTGCACCTACTCGCCTAACCCGGGCGACTACCCGGCAGGATCCGGCGGCACTCAAAATCCGGAGGAGTACAGCCTGATGGTTGTTGACGCCCGGGGCGTCGCAACACAGGTGGCCAGCTGGACAGCGACCCCCGGGACGGTGGCGACGCCGACGGCGACCACCACCATGCGGGCTGCCGACATCCGCCGCGTTGAGATCCGTGCCGCCGGCAGCGGGAAGACCCTTCTCAGCGCAGTGCTGTAGCGCCGGGCAAACGCCGCCGGCTGAGCGGGGAGAAGACCACGAAGCCGCAGCCGGCAAGCGATCCGGCTGCGGCGATCCACATCGTCGGCAGCATCCCCAACCACCCGCCCAGGAGGCCGGCCGCGAGGCTGGAGACGGGCATCACTCCCCACACGGCGAAGCGGATCGAGGCGTTCATCCTCCCCAAAAGATGTGGCGGACAAAGCCGCTGTCGCAGGCTGACCTGCGTGATGTTGTAGGTCAGGCCCATGAACGATACGCCAAATTCGGCGAAAATCAGGACGGCGAGTGAGAATTCACGGGCCCCCGCCGCCAGCGGGATGAAGGCAAGCATGAGCGAGCCCGCGACGGCAGAGAGTCCGATGACCCGTCCCTCCCCGACCCGGCGGGAAAGAGCGGAGGCCGTGAGGGCGCCGAGCAGGCCTCCGATCGCACCGACCGACAACACGAGCCCCAGACCCGCAGTGCCCAGGTTTAGCTGTTGAAGTATGAGCAACGGGAGCAGCGTGGAGGACAAGGTGCCGAACAGGTTCCCCGTCGCGGTTGTGCCGACCACCCTGCGAATGAGCGGCTCGTGGGCGACAAACCGGACTCCATCAGCGATTTCACTCGCAAGCCGGCGGCGTGCTCCGCGGTCTGGTTTCACCTCCTGGTCGCTGATCCGATTCAAGAAGACTGCCGAGAACAGGTAGGACACGGCGTCGGCAATGAGCAGGACCGGGGCGGAGGCGATGGAAATCAGGGACCCGGCAAGCGCCGGGCCCCCGATGCGGGCGATCTGGAAGCTTGCCTCAAGCCTGGAGTTGGCTTCAGCGACCTTTTCCAAGGGCACGAGGATCGGCACGTAGCTTTGGTAGGAGACATCGAAGAAGACGGTGGCAATTCCAACAACGGCCGCGACCACTGCAAGATGCCACAACTGCAGGAGTCCAAGCCACCAGAGCAGGGGGACCGCAGCAATCGCAATCGCCCGGATCAGGTCGGCTGCGATCATGACGTGCCGCTTGAGCCAGCGGTCCACCCATGCGCCAGCCGGGAGCCCAACAACGAGGAACGCCGCCGTTCCGGCGGCGTTCAAAACACCGAGCTGCCATTCACCGGCGTGCAGGAGCGTGACGGCTATGACGGGCAGCGCGAGGGAGCTGAATTGGGAGCCAAGCTCACTGATGCTCTCAGCGCTCCAGAGTCCGACAAAGCCTTTGTGCCGCCAGAGCGACGGCGGTCGCGTCCGGGGATCCGTCTGCCGGGTGCTCATGACATTCGCCTCCATCGAGTGTGATCGGCAGTAGTCAATCACATCCACCGGCGGACGGCGTCCATCGGCGTCGGTTTCCCTACTCTCCGGCCATTCCGGTGTGGACAAGCACAAATTCGATCTTGTTGGCCGGGTGCACTGTCTTTCGCGGGCCACGGGAATATCCCTTTGCGTCCAGGTGGTTCTGCGCCCGGTACTCCGCGAGGGCCTCGTCATACGCCTTGTTCAACCGGCGTCCGGAGAGCACCGCCTCGGATCCGTCGTTGAACGTGACGGACACGGGCGTGCTGTCAGGAAAATGCCTGTTCATGCGGACGAAGCCGTCGGCGTCCTGCTGGAGATTGATCATGTGATTCCTTGCTTTGCGTGGTGTGTTTCGGGCGGGAGCTGACAGGAGCGGGTGTTCGCTTGCGGGCCGGTGGGCGCGTCCGGACCTACCGCGTGGCGAGGCCGGCGACGAGGACGCGACATACGGCGTCGAGGTCCTGGCTGATGGCGGGCTTGTCCCAGTCCTCGGCGTGGGCGGGGTGGTGGAAAAAAGCAGTCGCCTGCAGCACCGCGCGTCCTGCTGAGGGTGGGTCGACGGCGGCAAACTCGCCGCTGGCGATACCCGCGGCGATGATTTGGGAAATCTGCGCGGCGAGATGGCCGACATGTGCCGAGACAACGTCCCGGGCCTCGGTGGTGAGCCGGTGAAACGTGGCGAAAAGCTCCGGGTCTTCCCGTGACATGCGCTGCTTCGTCGCGGCCAGCTGCCGGATCCAGCGGAGCAACCGCTCGACCGCCGGACCGTCGTGTTCATCCACGACCGCCGCAAGGGGTGCCGACAACCTGGCCAGCCAGCGTTCGGCGACGGCATCCCTGAGGGCGATTTTGCTCGGAAAGTGCCTGTAGACACTTCCGTGGCTGACGCCCAGCACCTTGGCGACGTCCACGACATTTGTTTTCGCCGGCCCGTAACGGCGGAGCACGTCCTCGGCAGCGTCCAGGATTCCGTCCGTGGTCAACACGCCCGGAGGGGTGGTCACGGCCGTTCGCTGTCCAGGAAGGACATTTGTCCGGCGTCGTACCGGGTACCCGCGGCGGCTTCGGCAGGGACGGCTGCTTCGATTTCGGCCAGGTCCTGCGGTGTCAGTTCCAGCTCGGCTGCGCCGAGGGACTCCGCGAGCCGGTCCCGGCGCCGGGCGCCGACCAGCGCGACGATGTCCTCGCCGCGGGACATGACCCAGGCGATGGCGATGCGGGCGACGGTGGTCCCCCTGGCCTCTGCCAGACGGCGAAGGGTTTCGACGAGCTGAAGGTTGTGGTCGAGGTTCTCGCCGCTGAAGCGGGGGAGGTGGGTGCGGAAGTCGCGGCCTTCGCTGCGCTGCGCGGACCAGTGCCCGGACAGGAGGCCCCGGGACAGTACGCCGTAGGCGGTGATGCCGATGCCCAGTTCCCGTGCTGCGGGCAAGATGGTGTCCTCGATGCCGCGGGAAATGAGTGAATACTCGATCTGCAGATCGGAGATGGGGTGGACGGCGTGGGCGCGGCGCAGAGTGTCCGCGCCCACCTCGGACAGGCCAATGTGGCGGACGTAGCCCTGGGTGACGAGGTCGGCCATGGCCCCGACGATATCCTCGACCGGCACCGAAGGGTCGAGGCGGGCGGGCCTGTAGATGTCCACGTAGTCCGTCCCCAGCCGGCGCAGGGTGTAGGCGATGAAGTTCTTGATGGCGACGGGCCGCGTGTCGACACCGCCCCAGCCGCCGGCAGGATCGCGCAGCGCGCCGAATTTCACGCTGATGACGGCGTCTTCACGCCGGCGGCCGCGCAGGGCGTCCCGCAGCAGCATTTCGTTGTGGCCCGAGCCGTAGAAGTCGCCGGTGTCGAGCAGGGTGACTCCCGCATCGAGGGCGGCGTGGATGGTGGACTTGCTCTCGGCGTCGTCCGCGGGGCCGTACAGGTCCGACATGCCCATCAGGCCAAGGCCCAAGGGGGAGACCGTGGGGCCGGTTGCGCCGAGGCGGCGCGGCCAAAAGAGGGCGGTGGTGGGGTGCGTAGACATAAAAGAACCATACAGCAATGGAATGACAGATTTCATATTCTGTCAGCTGACGGTTTTGAGCTTTGCGGGCCGCACTGACGACGCATGGGCGAACGAAGGGGTTTCATCCCCTGCAGCGCGGTCGAGGAAATTACCGGCCAGGGTGGCCCACTCCGGCCTGAAGGAATAGAGGCAGCCCAATCGCAGGCGTGTCGCCTGGGCGTAGGCGTCGAAGCGCGCAGGCGTGACCCGTAATTCCTCGGCAGCTGCGATGACCTGGCGGCGGGCGGCCGTGTAGCGTCCGGCTGTCAGGCGGCCCTGGCGCAGGCGCAGCTGCAGGTGCACGGCAAGGTTTGCGAGGTCGGCAGCAGCTTCGGCCCGGCCTGCCTCGTCGAAATCCAGCAGCCCGAGGGGAGCCTCGGGGCCTTCGGCGAATATCTGCTTGTCGTGGAGGTCGCCATGGGACAGCCCCAGCGGATCAGGTTCGGTGCCGAGCAGCTGCTGCCCGATCCGGGCGGCGGCGGAACGGACGTCGCTGCGCTGGGTTTGCGCCGCCGGGTCGTCCTGGGCATGCAGCAACCACAAATTGACGATGCGCTGCAGGTTTTCCAGTTCGACGGCGGCCGTGCGGGCCGGGAGCGCCTCATAGGCAGCGCGGTGCGCAGGAGCGCCAGCCAGCAGTTGTTGCCGGATCCAGCACTCGGACCATTTCCGCCAGGCTCCTTCGAACACGGCGTCGCTGCCCGAGGGGTCCTTTCCCAGCTCGAACAGGGAACGCCCGGGGAGGGCGGTCAGGAGAAGGCAGCCCGGGGTATAGGACACCACTTGCGGCGTGAGGAAGTCCCCGGCGTCCAGGATGGCGTTCATCCGGGTGTGCCGTCCCGCGGCTTCGTCGGACTGCCTGGTCCGGAAGATTTTGAAATAACCGGCGCCGGCCTTCACCACGGCACGCTTGTGGGCCCGGTGCACCACGACCTCGCCCAGCGGTGCCGCATGCGCGAGGGCGGGCAGACGCCGGTCGCCCCCCTCCGGTATCAGCTCCAGCGCTCCGGCCCGGAGATGGGCGGCCCTGACGCCCGGGCGCCCGGGCGCCGCAAGCTCCATGGTGTAGTCGCCCGCGGCGGCTTCGGGCCAGGCCCGCCGGACCAGCCATTGTGTTCCGTCCGTGTCCGGGACAGCGGCCGGGACGGCCGGGTGCCAGTTCATGCCGTCAGCCCCTCCGCCGCGCGGACGGGCGGGTGCGTGGCGCGTTCGTCGAGAACGGCGAGGGCCAGGGCTGATCGCCCGGGCAGCGGAGAGCACGCCAGGCGCAGCCACGCTGCAGCGGAATAGGCATGGAACCTGACCGGGCTCACCTGCAGCAGGTCAGCGGCGGCCCGGACCTGCGTGTGCGCCGCGAAGAAGCGTTCTCCCGTCATGCGGTTCTGCCGGACACGCAGCTCCAAATGGACGTCCAGATTAGCGAGATCGAGGGCGGCCTCGGCCTGGGCGGTGTCGTCAAAATCCAGCAGGCCCAGCGGGGAGATGCCGTCGCCGGCCAGGATCTGCTTGTCGTGGAGGTCACCGTGGGCCCACACCAGGGGATCCGGCGCCGTCCGGAGGAGGTTCTGCGTCACGTCCTCTGCCCGGGCACACAAGGCGTCGCGCTGCGAAGATGCCTCCGGGACTTTCGCATAGTGGTGCAGCCAGCGGTTCACCCAGCGCCACAAATCGGCTACTTCAACGTCGGGCGGGTGAAGCGGGAGGGTGGCAAGGGCGCTGCGCCTGGCAGTATCGTAGCGGGCACCCACCTGGGCGGCCCAGGCGTGCGCAAATTCCTGCCACACCCAGGCGAACCACTCATCGGTGATGGCCGCGTGGTCCTGGCTCAACTCGCCCAGCGTCCGTCCGGGGAGGGGGCTGAAAACAATGACATCCGCTGAGTTCCGGAGGACCTTGGGCGCTGCGAACGTGCGGGGGTCCAGCAGGAGATCCGTTTGGGCGCATCGTTCGGCGGGGACAATCGCCTCGCCTGGCCGGAAAACCTTGATGTAGCAGTCCTCCGCCCGGACGACGGCCCGTGCGTGGGGCCTGTGGGCAATGATTTCGCCATACCGTGCCTCTGCCTGCAGGGCCGGCAACCCGGGATCGTCCCGCGGCACGAGCTCGAAGCGACCGGCGCGCAGATGCGCGGCCCTGACTCCCGTTCGACCGGTCGTCAGGACTTCCATGATGTAGTCCCCCGGAGTCTTATCCGGCCACGCCCGGTGGACCTGCCAGGTTCGCCCGGAGGCGTCGACGACGGCCTGCGGGACCGGCGGGAGCCAGGTCATCGGACCAGCTCGCAGGCGCGGTCGATATGCCGGGACATGTCGGTGGCCCAGTCCGCGGCCCGGTCCCTGAAGGGGTCGACGCAGCCGGCAAACATGCGCAGCGCCGCCCAGAAATCCACTGCGGCGGCGTTGAAGCGGCCGCCGGCCTGCACATAGCCATCGATCAGGTGCCGGGTTTCCGGACCGACAGATGCGTTCGGGTGATCGCGCCACCGGCTCATTTCAGCCACGGCGGCGAAGGAGCCCAAATCAGCTTCTGCGGCCGCGTTGTGGGCACGGTCGAAGTCGATCAGACGGACCTCAGAGCCGCTGACCAGCACCTGGTCCGCGGAAAAGTCCCCATGGATCCGGACCGGAGTCCGCCAGGCGCCGACCGCGTCCAGGCGCTGGCGTATCCGGGCGGCCGCGGCTGCCGCAGCCGCTTCCAGATCGGGCAGGAGGGCCGCGACCATGGCGCAGGTGGCCGCCATTTGGCGTTCCACGAGGGCTTCGGACCCGGCGGGGCCGGCGTCCCCTTCCGTCGGAAGGCTGTGCAGCCGGGCGAGGGCTTCCCCCGCGGCGCGGGCGGCCTCGGGGTTGTCGCTGGCGGACAGGTCCCGGTCGCCCCATAGCGGGCTCGCGGTGGTTCCGTGCTGCCATGTGTCGGCGTCCCCCAGCAGGCGGAGCACAGGAACCCCATGCTCGAGCAGGCGCTGGTGGAAACGGCCTGCGGTCTCGGGGACGGCCCGAGCCGCTGTCTTGACCACGATCGGTGAACCCGGGGTTTGCTCCACCAGAACGACCCGCCGCTCGGGCTTGTAGCGCACGACCCTGGCGGAGCCGCCGGGGAAGCCGCGCTCGGACGGAAGCCCGGCGCCGAGCAGCTCAAGGCCCTGGTTGCGCAGCCAGCGCAGGTTATCGAGCAGGGCCCAGTCGTCATCGACTCCGCCCACAGCGATGACCGCGTCCGCGTCAGCCAAGGCCGGGCGGAGCAGTTGTACGCCGCCGCCGCGCCGTTCGGACTTCCGGGCGCGTCCTGCCAGCTGGGTATTGCCTGCCGTCGTGAGCGCCCAACCATAATCCTCTTGACCGCCGCGGGTGCGGCAGAAGGCAACCAGCACGGACGTGCGTGGTTTGTACCGGACCCGGGTGATGCGGGCCGGCCCGCCCAGCAGCTCGGATAGACGGTCGTCGTCGAGCACGGCTGCGAGGCACGGCAGGGCATCGTCGCGGACGGCGAGCGCGTGATCGGCGCCGCGCAACGGAGTACGCACGGAGTTCACGTCGGCACCTCAACGTCGTGCAGCTCCACTCGCTGTCCGTCCGCTTCCTCGTCGCTGCGCGGGGTGGGAGGACCACCCATCCACCTGCTGAACCGGCTTTCCGGGTCCTGCAGGAGATCCAGGGGGCGGCCTTCTTCCAGGATCCGCCCATTCTCAAGCCAGATGATCCGGTCGGACAGGCGGGCTGCAAAGGCATCGTGGGTGATCGTGATCGAGGTCCGCCCCGTGGTCAGAACGTCAAGGGCATCCAGGATCGATTCGCGGGAGGCAGGGTCCAGTCCGGCGGTGGCCTCGTCAAGGATGACGATCGGCGCCTGGCGCAGGATGGCACGGGCGATCGCGATCCGCTGCCGCTGTCCGCCGGAGAGGTCCTTGGCAGCTTCACCCAGGACTGTGTCATAGCCGTCGGGAAGGGCACGGATGAAGTCGTCTGCCTGCGCCAGCGCGGCGGCGTGTTCGATGTCCTCATCGGAGGCGTCCAGGCGGCCGAACCTGATGTTCTCCCGCACGGTGTTGCCGAAGAGGACGGAGTCCTGGAGCAGGATGGAGACGTGGGAGCGCACGGACGAAATCTGGAGTTCCTTCAGGTCCTCGCCTCCTACCCGTACCGTGCCGGTGGTGGGGTCGATCATGCGCAGGACCAGGCTGGCCAGGGTTGACTTTCCGGCGCCGGACGGACCGATGATGGCCAGGCGTTCCCCGGCCGGAATTCTCAGGTTGATCCCGTGAAGGACTGTGGTGCCCTCGCCGTGTCCCGCGCAGACGTTGTCGAAGACAATTTCCGGGCTCCGGCTTTCCAGGGGGCGGGCATTGGGCGCTTCGGGCACGTCGGTCTGGGCCTCCAGCAGGTCCGCCACGCGCACGCCGGACGCAGTGGCCGAGGCGATCCTGCTTGTTTGCTTGGCGAGATCCTTCAGCGGCTTCATCCCGGTTTTGAGGTAGGTGAGGAAGACGATGAGGTCCCCGGGGGTGATGGAGTGCTGCAGCACGCGCCAGCCTCCGCCGGCCAGGACGACGGCCGTGGCGAGGCCGATCAGCACGTCGGTGCGCCGCTCGAGGCTGGCGGCCAGCCGGAGTGCGACCACCCCGGTCCCGAGGGTGGCCGTGTTGCTTTTCCGGAAGTTGGAGCTGATGGTGTCCTCAAGCCCGTAGGCCTGGACCTCACGCATGGCGGCGAGGGTCTGGGCCGCCGTTGTGGCTAGCGCCCCCTCACCTTTGCGGGAATTTCCGGCTGCCGTCGTGATCGATCCCGAACTCCGACGCGACAATATGGCGAATATGCCGGTCGCCAGGAAGACAACGAGGGCCAGCATCGGGTCAAGCCACAGCATGATCACGGTCATTGCCAGGAGGGTAACGGCGTTGCCGAGCATGGGGAGCCCGGCCGTGACGGCAACGTCCTGCAGGCGTGAGACGTCACTCACGAGCCGCTGGACCGTGTCACCGGAGGAGGCCCGAGTGTGGTGCCGCATGGACAGGCCCTGAACGTGGCGGAACGTGCGGGCACGGAGTTCGGCCGCGACACGTGAGCCCACGAGGGCGAAGGAGATTGCGGACCAATAGTTGGCAATCGCCCGGAGGACACTAATGACCACGATCACGCCGCCGCACAGCAGCAGCGTCTGTGTATTGGCTTCCAATGAGGGCCCCGGCCGTCTCAGGGTTGCGCCCAGCGAACGGGAGACCGCATCGACCACCAGTTTCACTGGCCATGGCTCGAGCAGCCGGAAGAGGACGTCCACGGCGAGGGCGGCGAATCCGACCGCAATCCGGAGGCGGTGCTGGCGCAGATGCGGCCGGACGCACCGAAGTGTCCGGCGGATGCCGGACTCCGGTTTACGGCCGGTGCCCAGTCGCGGCCACGGCCTCCTATCCCGCATGGCCCCGGTCAGCAGGTGCCTCGACGCTGCCGTCATGGCAAAACCACCTTTCGCGGGGCAGGCAGCGCGGCTGTGATGCGGGCCAGCACCCCATTCCAGCTGAAACGCCTTTCGGCGTCCTCACGGGCCCGGCTGCCGAGACCTTCGCGCAGGGCGGGATCGTCCGCTATCCGGGTCAGTGCTGCAGCGAAAGCCCGGGGTTCGGAGGCCGGGACCAAAATGCCGGTGCGTCCGTCCTCCAGGATGGAAGGAATCTGGCCCACGGAACTCGCGATAATCGGCATCGCGGCGGCCATGTACTCGTAAACCTTCAGCGGCGAGAAGTAGTCGTCGCGTCCTTCCTCGTCAGCGGGATAGGGCGCAGCAGCGGCGTCGCATTCATGAAGAAGTCCGGGCACGGCCCCTGGCGGCACCGCCCCGGTGAACTCCGTTTCCACTCCGAGGGAAACGGCAAGGTGTTCAAGGTCCATCCGGCCCGGGCCGTCGCCGATGATCCGTACCGCCCACCGGTTCCCCGGAGCGGCGGCTGCGGAATTCGCCAGCGCGACGGCGTGAAGCAGGTCGGGGACCCCGTGCCACGGCTTCAACGTTCCGACAAAGCCCACCGTAAGGTGGTCCGGATTCCGCCGGCCGCGGGGGCGTGGCGTGACGCGGTCGACGTTGACGCCGTTGGGTGCCAGGACGGTCCGGGCCGTGGGTACCCGCTGGCGGATCCAGCGGACCACCGGTTCGGAGACGCAGGCCACCACATCCGCTGCCCGGGCATTGCGCCGGAGAATGCTGTCGGCTGTCTGGACATCGGTCAGCTGCCGGTAGCGCTGTTGTTCATCGATGAGGGGGGAATTGACTTCGAGCACCGTAGGCACGGCGAGGATGTGGGCCACCACGGAGGTCGCCGGACTGAACAGCGAGCAGCGTTCGTAGGTCAAGCCGCACCCGTCGTGCAGGATCCTGTCGGTGAGGGCCAGCGCAGCGTCTTCGACCGCCCGTTCATGGGCGGCCCCCTCACTGTGCCTGGGCCGGATTTCGACGACTTCAAGATCCGCCAGGTCGGCAGGGCGGTCGGTTCCGAGCCGGGCGCAATACACGGTGACGGTTGCCCCGGTGTTGCGCCAGGCGCGGATGATTTCCTGGACGTGGACGGATGAACCCTTGGTGCCGAAGACGGGCACCCCGGGGTCCGCGCAGACGTAGGCCACCCGCATCACGCGACCTTCCTTTCGGCGCGGCAGAGGGATCGCAGCAGTTCGGCCTGGCGTCGGACGTCGAAGTCGTGTTCGATCAGGGCCCGGGCGTTGCGGGTCATTGCGACCCGGTCGGTGCCGGGGGAGCTCATCTTCCGAATGGCGCGGGCCAGGAAGTGGGGATTGGCCGGGCGGGCCAGGATCCCTGTCGAACCGTTCCGGACGACTTCCGGGATTCCGGTGACGGCCGTGCTGATGCAGGGAACGCCGGCGGCCATTGCTTCCAGGAGGACCGTGGGCATGCCGTCGGCATTGCCGTCGGCGCCGACGACGCAGGGGGCGACGAACATATCGGACGAATCGAGCAGCTCGTGGACCTGGTCCTGGGTCCGGGCTCCGATCAGCCGGACGTGGTCGCCCAGCCCGAGCCGTTCGATGCTGGCCCCAAGCTCTTCGGCCAGCACGCCGGTACCGGCGATGCTCAGGTCCAGCCGAAAACCTTCGTCCAGGAGTTCGGCGGCGGCGGGCAGCAAATGCTGGAATCCCTTCTTTTCCACCAGGCGTCCGACGGCGGCGATCCGCACCGTGGTGCCAAGGGGCCGCGGATCCCGGTACGGGAAGCGGTCGAGGTCCAGGCCGTTGCGGACCAGGTGGAGCCGGGCCGTGGACGAGGGGAAGCGCCGGCGCAGGTAGCGCAGGTTGAAGTGGCTGATCGTCACGGCGTGGTGGGCCTGTTCGAGCTTGATCCGGAGGTCTTCGCTGCTGACCGAGTCATGGAAGATGTCTACGGCATGGGCCGTGAAGGAGTAGGGGATGCCCGTGATGGCGGAGGCCAGCCGGGCTACGCTGGTGGCTCCGGACGCGAAGTGGACGTGCATGTGCCGGATGTTCCGGTGCTGCAGGGCGACGGCCAGGTTGATGGCACGGACAGCATCGTCCGGGGCGGAGGCGGCGAGCTCGGCGAAGTTCCTGGCCAGGGCGCCCGTGAGGCCGGCCGCTTCGGCCGCATGAAAGCACTCCCAGAGGTCGATCGTCTTCAGCGGCCGGTCAATGTAGGTCACCGGCGCCTGGACCCTGGCGAGTTCGGAGTGGAACCTCGGGTCGTTGGGCGGCAGCAGGGAGAAGATCTCGATCCTGTCCCCTGCCGCTTCCCGGGCCAGGATTTCGGACACGATGAACGTTTCGGAGAACCGCGGATACATCTTGAGGACGTAGGCGGTCCCCGGCTCAGACGGCGACACGGCGGGCACTCTCCTTCACGGCGGCCGCCGGCTGGCGTTCGTTCGACTGGGGAACGCTCGGAAGCAATTCGGCGGCGAGTTGGGGAACGCGGATCAGGCCGTTCAGCAGGGCCCGGCGGCGGTCCACCCTGGTGCCGAGCCTCGCGGCCAGCCAGGCGGCCAGGATGTCCGGTGTCAGCGTTCCGATTTCATGGTGTTCGAGATATCCAGCCTTGGCCAGGGACGTGGCCCGGATCCGTTGTTCGGCGCGTGCCTGGCTGCGGGGAACGATGAGCGCAGGGACGTCGGTGCTCATGATCTCGCAAACAGTGTTGTAGCCTCCCATCGAGATGACGGCGGCTGCGTGACGGAGATGAAAGATGACGTCATCGACAGCGGAGACGATCTTGACCCCGGGCCGTGCCCGGCGCCGAAGATCGTTGAGCTCCTCGGCGGGCATCTGGGGCCCCGCGACGATCAGGTGGCCCAGCCCCTCGGGCACCGGCACTGCCGCTGCCATGCTCGCCAGGGCATGCCCGTCGGACCCGCCCCCAACGGTAGTCATGTAGAACGGGCCGGGCATGCAGGTGGTCCCGGAGCCCGGGGGCCGCCCGGCGGCGAGGTACCCGGTGTATTGGATGATCTTCCGCAGGGAAAATGGGATCTCGCCGGTTGCGACAGGATCGTGGACTGCCGGGTCGCCGTAGACCCAGATCGCATCGAACAAGGCCTTGACCAGCCGGGGACCGCCAAAGCGGGCCCATTCGGCGAAGGCGGCGTCGGGGGAGTCCAGGACTTCACGGAGGCCGAGGACCACCCGCACGGGACCGGTGGAGCGCGCCCGCCGCAGGGCCACTTCCAGTTCCCGGTGGACGCCTGTGGCATGGCGGTCCACTATCACCAGGTGCGGGCGGAAGCCCGCCAGCGTGGCCTGAAGCAGCCTGGCCCGCATGGACACCAGCTCCGGCATGGGCAGGCTCACGTTCCGCGGCACGTAGCCCTCAGGTCCTTTGGCGATGCCGGGAAGCAGGACCCAGTCCCACGCCTCCGGGGCGGGAAAGGCGGGCGCCAGTGAGGTGCCGGTGATGAGGACCCCGGTGACAGCCCGGCCGGTCAGGCCCGGCAACTGGTTGCTCAGGGCGTGCGCCAAGGCGAGATTGCGGCGTACATGTCCCAGGCCGACGGAATCATGTGAGTACAGCACTATCCGTAAAGGTTCCACCGTGGTCCTCCCGCAACGCTTTCATCTTCCCGGCGCAGGCCAGCTCGTTTAACTCAGCATGGATGAGAACAATGAGGCGCAGATGAAAGGATCATTAAGGAACCCTCATGTTGGATTGAAGGCACAATGGATGCGTGACTTATCCCCTCGTTCCTTCGGACCCCGCCGGCGCCCAGGGGCCCTTCAACCTGGGCGCCATCGGGGCCGGACTGGCGTTTGCGGACTCGCTCGGGGACCTCTCCGGGGCCCTGCGTGCGGGACTCCCGGCAGCCACGGCAGTCGTGCAGGCGCCTCCGGGCACGGGAAAAACCACGCTGGTTCCCCCGCTGCTCGCCAACATCGTGGCCGGAGCCGCGGCGGATAACAGCGGCGGCAACCTGCGGATCGTCGTGACCCAGCCGCGCCGGGTTGCCGCGCGTTCGGCGGCCCGCCGGCTTGCCGCCCTGGACGGCAGCCGGCTCGGCGGCCGGATCGGGTACACGGTTCGCGGGGAGCGCCAGGCCGGAGCAGACACCGTAATTGAGTTCCTCACTCCGGGGATCCTGTTGAACCGGCTCCTCGCGGACCCGGGGCTGGAAGGCACCAGCGCAGTCATCCTTGACGAAGTCCACGAGCGCGGCCTGGAGACGGACCTGCTGCTGGGCATGCTTGCCGAAGTCCGGCAGCTCCGCGGTGACCTCACCCTCGTCGCCATGTCCGCCACGCTCGACGCGCCCCGGTTTGCCGCCCTGCTGGGAGCGGCCGGGACGGGGGAGTACGACGGCGCCGGACCGGCTCCCGTCATTGACTGCCCGTCCGCGCTGCACCCCCTGGACATTGCGTGGGTGCCCGCGGCGGTTCCCCGCCTCGACGAAAGGGGGGTGGCCCGCGTCTTCCTGGACCATGTGGCCGACACGGCCGCCGCAGCGCACGCCGAAGCACTGGCCGCCGGCCCTGCCATCGACGCCCTGGTGTTCCTCCCGGGAGCGTGGGAGGTAGCCTACGTCGCCGATCGTCTGCGCAGGCGGACCACTGCAGAGGTGCTTGAACTGCACGGGCAGGCGGGCCCGGCGGAACAGGACCGGGCGGTTTCCGGGCGGGAACCCGGGGCAACCGCGCGGATCATCGTCTCGACGGCGCTCGCCGAGTCCTCCCTGACCGTTCCCGGGGTCCGGCTGGTGATCGACTCGGGCCTGGCCCGGGAGCCGCGGCGCGACTCCAACCGCGGCATGTCCGGCCTGGTGACCGTGTCGTGCTCCCGGGCCTCCGCCGAGCAGCGCGCCGGACGGGCCGCCCGCCAGGGCCCCGGCCGGGTGGTCCGCTGTTACGACCAGAAGACGTTCGGGGCCGCCCCCGCCCATCAGACTCCGGAAATCGCGGTGGCAGACTTGACCGGCGCCGCCCTCATTCTGGCCTGCTGGGGATCCCCTGGCGGCCGGGGGCTTGCGCTCGCGGATGCCCCGCCGCCGGCCGCGATGGATGAAGCGGTCGAGGTGTTGCGGGAACTCGGCGCGGTGGGACCCGACGGCCACGCCACGGCGCTGGGAAAGACCCTGGCCAGGATTCCCGCGGACCCGCGGCTGGCCCGGGCGCTGCTGGACGGGTCCGCCATCGTCGGCCACCGGGCCGCGGCTGAGGCCGTCGCCGTCGTCGCCGGCGACCAGCGGGCGCCAGGATCAGACCTCACCCGGCTCCTGGCCACGCTGCGGGCCGGCACGGACCCGGCGGCACGGCGCTGGGCGGAGGATACCCGGCGGATGGAAAAAATCGCACGGCAGGAGGCATCGCGGGCCGCCCGCGCCCCCTCCGGTGCTGAGGTGACGGCCGCTGAGGCCGTCGGGCTCGTCGTCGCGCTCGCCTTCCCTGACCGGGTGGCGCGCCGCGTCACGGGCGAGGGGCCTGAGCGCTACCTGCTCTCCTCGGGCACTCGGGCGGGCCTGCCCGCTGGCAGCCCGTTGGCCGGCCAGGAGTGGCTGGCCGTAGCCGAGGTCTCGCGCACAGGAGGGCGGGACGCCGCGGGGACCGGCGCCGTGATCCGGTCTGCGGCGCCGCTGACAGCGGACTCGGCCGCGGCCGCTGCACGGCACCTCCTGAGCGACACCGTGGTGGCACAGTTCAACCAGGGCAAGGTCACCGCCCTGCGGGAACGCCGGCTGGGAGCGATCGTGCTGTCTTCCACACCGGTCAGGCCCACAGCGGCGGAGGGCCGCGCAGCAGTGGCCCGTGCACTGGGACGGGAGGGCCTGGGCACCATCGGGTGGTCGACGGCGGCGGACGCATTGCGGCGGCGCCTGGCCATGCTGCACCGCGAACTGGGCGGGCCCTGGCCGGACGTTTCAGAGCAAGCCTTGCTTGCCGGACTGGACAAGTGGCTGGCGCCGGAACTCGAGGCTTTGGCCGGAGGCGCGCCGACGAGCCGGATCGACCTGGCCGAGCCGTTGCGGCGGCTGCTGCCCTGGCCCGAGGCGGCCAGGCTGGGGGAGCTGGTGCCGGAGTGGCTTGAGGTGCCCAGCGGTTCCCGGCCGAAAATCGATTATCCGGCCGTGGACGACCCCGCCGGCCGGCCCGTGCTGGCCGTCAAGCTGCAAGAATGCTTCGGATGGGCGGCCACGCCCCGGCTCGTGGGCGGCCGGGTGCCCGTGCTGTTCCACCTGCTCTCGCCGGCACGGCGGCCGCTGGCCGTGACGGACGACCTGACGTCCTTCTGGTCCGGACCCTACGCGCAGGTCCGTGCGGAGATGCGGGGCCGCTACCCCAAGCACCCCTGGCCGGAGGATCCGTGGGCGGCCCCGGCGACAGCAAGGACCAAGGGTAGGAGCTGACCGGAACGGCCCTTGCCCGTGGCCCATCTGCGGCCGGATACTCGTTGTGTAGGCCCCTGAATCCACTTCGCGAGGACAGTACGTCGGCGTGCCGGAGGCCACTTTCGTTGAAGAGGGAACTCCATGAACGGCTCGGCTGTCCAGCAGCCCCTGGTAGCGATTATTGGTGGAGGGTACGGCGGCATTAACGTTGCCAAGGCCTTAGATGACCACGTTGCCGTGACGCTGATTGAGCCCAGGGACGCGTTTGTGCACAACATTGCTGCGTTGCGGGCTGTGGTCCAGCCGGAGTTCCTGCAGCGCATGTTCTTGCCCTACGACCACCTGCTCTCTCACGGCCGTGTCGTGCGGGACCGGGCCGTCAGAATTGACGGACGCAACGTCGTTCTGGCCTCGGGGATCCGGCTGATTCCTGACATCCTTGTCCTTGCCACCGGGTCCACGTACCCGTTTCCGGCCAAGAGCGACAAGGACGAGACGGCCGAGGCGCTGACGGAATACCGCAGTGCCCACGAGAACCTGGTGCGGGCCCGCCGCGTCCTGCTCCTGGGTGCCGGCGCCGTGGGACTCGAATTCGCGGGGGAAATCGCCGCCGCGTGGCCGGACAAGGAGATCATCCTCGTGGACCAGGCTGAACAGATCCTGCCTGGGCCCTACGATCAACGGTTGCGGGATGAGATCAACCGGCAATTGCGGGAACTCCGCGTCGAGCAGGTCATGGGAAGTCCCCTCACCCGGCTACCCGACGTCCCGGCCGGCCAAACGGCCCGGTTTTCCGTCACCACGTCGGCCGGGACCACCGTTGACGCTGATATCTGGTTCCGCTGTTACGGAATAGCCCCGCAGACGGGATACCTTGCCGGAGGTCTGCTGGCCGCCCGGACGGCCGAGGGCTACCTAGCGGTCAACCCGGAACTGAATGTGGTCGGGTTCGGCAACATCTACGCCCTCGGCGACATCGCCGCCATCGACGCAAACAAGGCAGGCATCGCGGGCCGGCAGGCCAAGGTCGTGGCCGCCAACGTCCTGGCGCAGCTTGCAGGGTCCGCCGAACGGACGGCATATTCCCCGGGGCCGCCCGTGATCATCCTCCCGCTGGGACCGACGCGAGGCTCCGGACAGCTTCCGGGCGGGGAAATCGCCGACTCCGAAACGATCGCCAGGATCAAGGGACAAGACCTGATGGTCACCCGGTACGTCGAGATCCTGAACATCCCCGTGTGAGCCACCCGGCCTGTCCGGCGCGCCGCCGGACCGGACCGGACGCGTGCCGGGCCGGCCCGGCAGCGATAAACTGCCCGGTGCGCCCCTACTTTCCGCCGAGGAAGATCGGGTTGGTGAGCGCAGCCATGGGCCCGAGCTTGAGGGTGGTCCCCATGGCTGTGCCGTCGCTGGGGGTGCCGTCGGTCATCGGGTGGCGTACCTCGACGCGCACGTAGGCGGCGAGCTGCGGGGTGGTCACCCAGGTGCTGGTGCCCTGGCCGGTGGCCGGGAGGGTGGTCTGCTGGGTCTGGCCTTCGTCCGTGATGAGCCGGACCACCCCGTTGGGGATACCGGAGATTTTTGCTGTGACCGTGACGCGGGCATCCGCGGCGGCATCGAGGCGCTCCCCAACGCCGGCGCTCCGGCCGCCGGAGGTCACGGTGAAGTCCACGGTCATGTCGGCCGATTCCGCGATCCAGCTTCGGCCGTTGCGGATGCCCTCGAGGATGGCGTCTCGGGACAGCGCCGTGGCGTTGACGACGTTGTGGGGGAAGCCGATGACCTGCGGCGCACTGTGGGCGTCGCTGTTGCCCATTGCCGGAAGCCAGCGTCCGCCGGTCCGCACGGAGTGGGCGAGCATGGAATCCCAGGAGTTGATGGCGTATTCGTCATCGGCGGTCCACGGGCCGGTCCAGACCTCGACCGCGTCGGCGTCGTCGTAGCCGAACTTCCAGCGGCAGGCGACGTACGGGCAGAAGGGGTGGGCGGGAACCACGATGCCGCCGGAGGCGTGGATTCTCTGGGCTTCCTGCTTGAAGCCCTTGTCCCGGGCCCGGTAGCGCCAGTCGATCCACTCCCCGCCCTGGAGTCCCAGGGCGAGGTAGTGCCCGTTCCGGGTCGTCACTTCCTCGCCCGTGAGAATGAGCAGGTCGTTTCCGGCCAGCGGCCCCCACACACCGTGGGACGCCGGGGTGTTGTGGTCGGTGCTGATCATGAAGTCCAGGCGTGCGGCGCGGGCCCCCGCGGCAACTTCGGCGGGCGTGCGCTTGCCGTCGGAATAGACCGTGTGGAGGTGGGCGTCACCGCGGTACCAGCCGGCGCCCCGGCCGGCAACCTGCCGCGGCGGGTACTGCGGGCGGAAGGCCGCGCCGTCGGTTCCGTAGTCCAAGGTGACGTTGACGGTGTAGTCCATGCCCTGCTCGGCCACCTGGTACGGACCGAGCGCGATGTTCCAGGTGCCCTTGCCGACCGGGCCGGGCAGGTATCCCGGGGTGGCTTCGGCGGCGGAGATGAAGAACTCAGTGCGGAAGCCCCCGGACCAGCCGCGGAAGCCCTTGCCGGCAAGGTCGGTTCCCTTCTCATCAAAGACGCCGATGTCGCACGCGTTCGTCAGGAGCCCGGAGGCGACCGTGGGCTTGCTGTAGCTGTACAAAACGCTGATCCTGTTGACGCCGGCCGGCACTTCGACGGGAAGGTAGACGAAGTCCGCGGCTCCCGGTTCCAAGTGCCCGGTGATCGTTTTGGTCTTGCTGGTTCCGGTGTCGGCGGCTGCGAATTGAATGGGAGCCAGCGTCAGCGCGGCGCCGGTTACGGCGGCGGCCAGGAATCCGCGGCGCGAAGGGGAAAGGGGTACGTTGTCGCCCGCATGGGCTTTGCATGGTGAACTCACTCGCCCCATGCTCACGAAGCCGGCTGAATGGAAGGCCACGGGCGCAAAGACAAGACTTGAACAGGTGGAGGCGCCGGGCTGTAGAAACACTGCAGCCCGCCCAGGTAGTCCTGGACGGGCTGCGCAAGTGCGCGGGACCGCTAGTGGGGGGCGTGTCCATTGCTGTTGTCGTTGCCGTTGTCACCGGCGTGTTCGTTGCCGTGGGTGATGCTGGCGACGGCGCCCGTTTGTTCGTTGAGCAGGACCTTGTCCTGGCGGCGGTGGGTGAAGTTGAACATGGCGTTCATTGAGCCGGCTGTGGCGTCTGCAGAGGCGTCGCCGATGTGGCCTGTCGTCCAGTTGTCTTCGATGAAACGGAGGATCGATGCCTGGTCCGTCTGGGTGTGGTCCACGAAGTTCTTCCTGGCGTAGGGGGAGATGACCACGAGAGGCTGGCGGGGGCCGGGGCCGCAGCGGTCGGCGTAGCCTCCGGACATCGGGACGCCCTTGTTGTATGCGTTCAGGCACCACGCGGCGTCGTCGGGGTTATTGGAGGAGTTCTTCACGGCAGCGGCGGCGTGGTCGTACCAGCCGTCGGAGTCGTCGTAGGCGAGGACGACGGCGGTGCTGTCCCAGTTCTTCGACTGCTGGATGGCGTTGACCTGGGCGGTGATGAATTTCTGTTCGTCGACCGGGTCGGAGTAGCTGGCGTGCCCGTCCTGGTAGTTCGGGGCCTTAAGGAAGGAGACGGCGGGCATGTTGTCCGAATTGACCACCTTGCTGAAGTCGGAGACATCGTACTGGTGGTTGGCCTGACCGTTGTGGCCGATCTCCGCGTCGCTGGCGGGAGCGAGGTGATGGGGGTTGGACGTGGACTTGTAGTACTGGAACGGCTGGTGGTGCGGGTTGTAATCCGTGGACGATGTTCCGGCCACGTTCGTGTGGGAGGCGCCGCACGAGGCGGGCGTTGTGGCCGTGGCGGGGGTCGTCGGGGCGAAGCCGCCCTGGAACCAGCCCCAACTGACGCCCTTGTCGTTGAGCATGTCGCCGATGTTCCTGCCGTTCATGCCGGCCAGGTTGGAGTTGGTGGTGTGGCTCTTGTTGGAGCAGTCGTCATAGACGGGGTCGGGGTCGTTGATCATGGTGCCCACGCCGTTCGCGTCGGGCGCGCGGACGGTGTAGTCGCTGGCCGCCGGCTTGACCGGCTGCCCCGCCGCGGTGAATTCGCTCGCGCCGTGCGTCTGCCCTGAGACCAGGTTCAGCGCTCCGGGACTCGAGGGCCCGAACACGGTGCTGAAGTGGGAATCGCTCATGGAATAGTTCTGCGCGTAGTTCCAGATTCCGGTGACGGTGTTGCCGTCGTAGTAGTCCATGGTCAGGCCCGGCCGGCCGAACTGGCCCGGACCGCAGGCGTCCTTGCTGGTGTTCTCCACGAATTTGTCCATGAGGCCGCCGTTGTAGGCTTTCTGCTCGGCGGTGTACTCGTGGTCCTGGTCGCAGGTGACGGCCTGCGACGGCGTAAGACGCGACGGCTGGACCGAGTTGGGGTTGTTCGGTGCCAGCAGTCCGGCGCCGGCCAGCGTGTTGATTCCCTTGGGCGTGTCCTTCGCCGCGGTGAAGGCCGCGGCGGGGGTACCGGTGCCCTGCTGCGCTTCCCCGGCCGTATTGGCAGCGTTGGGGTACGTGGCGAAGTAGTGGTCGAAAGAGACGTTTTCCCCGTAGATCACGACGACGTGCTTGATCGGCGTCGCTGTGCCGGCGTGCTTGTCGCCGGCTGAGGCCGGCCCGGCTCCGAAGCCAAGGAGCCCGGCTGTGAGGGTGGAGACCGCCAGCGCCGCGGCGCCCGTGGCAGCCGCGAAGGGTTTGAAGTGATTCATGGTTTCCTGATCGTTGTCCGGCGCAGGGGTTCCCGGCGCCGTGGGGGCTGATGGATGAGGTCTGGTGTCCGCGGCTAGTCCTGGCGGAAGCAGGAGGTGAGGTCGCCGATCCGGGCGAGCCGGTCCCGGGGAGGGGCCGGGGGCCCGGCGGGGATGCCGTAATTTCCGGCCCACGAGGCAGTGCCGAAGTTGGGGTCGAATGACCGGTTCTCCTGCAGGCAGATCACGATGTGGTCCACCGGCGCGCGCCCGCCGTGGTTGCCGCGCTGGTCCTGGGACCGGCGAAGGCCGGACTTCCGCCAAGGCCGCCGGCCCCGGCCAGGGCGGCACCTGCTCCGAGACCGGCGAGCAGGTTCCGGCGCGTGAACGGCCGGCTTCCGAGGTGCTGGTTGGTCAAGTCAATCCTCCATAGATCGGAACGGTGCCCCTGTACGCGAGTTGAGCCTAGGGTGCGTCGGTGAACCGGGGGCAAACCGAGACCATACTTTCGGTTACGTGCGGTTGACGGCCGCAGTGCAGCACGGCCGTGGAACCCCGGTCCGTGCTGTTCTGTGCGGCGGCGCGGCAGCAGGAGGATGATGATGAAACATGGTGGCCGCTGGCGAACGCCAGTCGCGATGAGGAGTGATCATCATGCACTTTTCGTTCATATCCATTCCCGCCGCAGGGCACGTGAACCCTACGCTGGCGGTCGTCGCTGAGCTCGTGCGCCGCGGGCACCGGGTCACGTATTTCACGTCGGACAAGTTCGAACAACGGATACGGGGTGCGGGGGCGGTGTTCCGCGCTTCCGGGGAGGACTGGATGGCGTTGATGCCGACGCCGGTTCCCGGCCAGCCGCCGCGGCCGGAGTTGATGCGTCCGATGATGGAGCGCGTGTTCGCTGACATCAGGGCGGGCTTTCCCGCTCTGGTGGAAGAGCTGGGGGCAGATCCGCCGGCCGCGGTCTGCTTCGATGCCATGACCCTGACCGGGGGGATGGCCGCGGAGAAGATCGGGGTCCCGGCGATCGCACTGATGCCCACCTACGCCACAAATGAGCATTTCTCCCTCCGGTCGCTGTTTCCTGCAGCGCCCCAGCCTGAAATGGCGGAGGAGATGTCCAGGACCTGGCAGGCGATGGGCCGGTTGATCGCCGAATTCGCGGCCGACCAGGGCGTAAGCACTCCGCGGATGTTCGACGGTCCGCCGGCACCGTTCAATATCGTCTTCATCCCGCGGGAATTCCAGCCCATGGGGGAGACATTCGATGAACGCTTCCTGTTCGTGGGCCCCTGTGTGGCTGGCCGGGACCCGGGCGGCGAATGGACGCATGAGGGCCCCCGTCCCGTGCTGTTCATTTCGCTGGGAACGACTCCGTTGAACCGGCGGCCCGAGTTCTTCCGGATGTGCCTCGAGGCCTTCGGGCTGAGCACATGGGATGTCACCCTGGCCATCGGGGAACAGACTGACCTTGGGTCCCTGGGGCCCATTCCGGCCAATGTCCGTGTGCAGGCGTCCTTTCCGCAGCTTCTGGTTCTCCGCCAGGCCGATGTCTTTCTCACACATGCGGGAATGAACTCGACCATGGAAGCGCTCTATTTTGGCGTGCCCATGGTGGCCTTCCCGCAGCAGCCCGAACAGGAGGCCACCGCGCGTCGGCTCGAAGAGCTGGGTTTGGGCCGGCGCCTTCCGGCGGAGGACCTCACTCCGGCGAAGCTGCTGGACGCAGTGTCCGGGGTCAGCGCGGACGCGAAGATCCGCCAGGCCGTGGCGGCCATGAGCGCGACCGTCCGAAGCGCGGGCGGGGCCACCGCGGCGGCTGCCGCCATCGAAGCCCACCTGCAGCACCGCCTGGCCCGCACGTCCTGACAGGGTCCCTTTCAGTCCCGCGGACGCTCCCGGCCGGCCCTGCCCAGGGCGTCATGCGCCGGGATGCGGGGCAGCGGACGTGGCGATCGTGCCGGCCTGTTTGAGGAACGCCGCAACCGCCGGCGCCAGCGACGCCCCGACCTCCTCGGCGCCGCGTTTGTGTCCGGCGACATCAAAGGTGTGGCCGGCATCCTCACGCCACTCAAGCTTGGCGGAGGCACCAATGCGCGCGACCACCGCCTCGAGCAGTTCCGGCGTAGCGAACGGGTCGCGGGTGCCCTGGAGGAAGAGCATCGGCAGCGTCAGGCCGTAGAGATGCTGATCGCGAAGCTTCTCAGGCTTTCCGGGCGGGTGCAGCGGGTAACCGAGGTAGACCAGTCCCGCGGCGGCCATGCCCTCGGCGACGGCCATCGAGGCCATGCGCCCGCCGAACGATTTGCCGGCGGCCCACAGCGGCCCGCCGGGTGACAGGGAAGCCGCCGCATCCATGGCCGCCCGCCAGGCGGCCACGGCCACCGGCGGCCGGTCGGGGAATTTCCTGCCGGCCTCCCTGTACGGGAAGTTGAAGCGGAGCGTCGCGATGCCCTCCTCGTTCAGGGCGCGTGTGAGGCCGCAGAGGAACGGATGTTCCAGGCCTGCCCCTGCCCCGTGGGCAACGACGATTGTGGCAACCGCGCCCCCCGGTCTTGCGAAAACGCCGGAGACGGTGCCGTCACCGACGGCTATGGCGACGGGGGATTCGGTTGCGGTCATGGCTCCATAATGCACGCCAGCCATGCATGGTGGCTTCATTTGCCGATGGCCAGGGGGTAGCTTGTGCTCATGGTGAGGGAAGCAGCCACGGTAACAGTCAACAGTCCGCAGGGAACCCGGGAACTGAGGGTGTCGAGCCCCGGCAGGGTCCTGTGGCCCGCGCTGGGTCTGACAAAACTGGACCTCGCCCGCTACATCGTCGACGTGGGCGACGCCTTCGTGGCGGCGAACGGGGACCGGCCCGTGACCCTCCAGCGGTTCTCGGACAGCATTGACGGTGAACAGTTCTTCTCGAAGAATCCGCCCAAAGGCGCGCCGGACTTCATCCGGTCAGTCGGCGTCGTCTACCCGAGCGGCCGGTCCCATCCCCAGCTGGTCATCGACGACATCGCAGCCGCGGTCTGGGCGGTGCAGATGAACACGGTCGTGTTCCACCCCTGGGCCTCACGGGCCGGCAACCCGGACAACCCCGACCAGCTGCGCATCGATCTGGATCCGCAGCCCGGCACGGGGTTCGATGATGCGATCCCGGCGGCGCAGGAGCTGCGGGCCGTGCTCGCGGAGGCCGGTCTTGATGCTTTCATCAAGACATCCGGCAACCGGGGCCTGCATGTCTTTTCCCCCATCGAGGCGAGCCGTGAATTCCTTGATGTGCGGCATGCCGTCATCGCCGCGGCGCGGGAGCTTGAGCGGCGAATGCCGTCAAAGGTCACCACCGCCTGGTGGAAGGAGGAACGCGGACGGCGGGTATTCGTTGATTTCAACCAGGCGAACCGGGATCGCACGATGGCCGGAGCCTACAGTCCGCGGGCCCTGCCGAACGCCACGGTTTCCTGCCCGATCGGCTGGGACGAACTGGAGAACGCGGATCCGCATGATTTCACGATCGCCACCGTGCCCGGGCGGCTCAAGGCCACCGGTGATCCCTGGGCGGCGATGCATTCGGTCGCCGGCACCATTGACACCCTCCTCGGATGGTGGGAGCGGGACAAGGCGGCAGGGCTGGGCGAGCTTCCGTTCCCGCCGGACTTTCCGAAGATGCCGGGTGAACCCCCGCGGGTGCAGCCCAGCCGGGCCCGCGCCAAGGACTGATCCCCGACCGGGCCGCCGGCCCGGCGTCGGACGCTTCCGCGGACGCGTCCGCGGCGACATCCGTGAACCATCCGTTTCCGCCGCCGCATCGAATTACCGTCATGAGCAAGACGGAAAAGAAAAACCTGAGGTACTGCGACTACTACTGCATCATGTCGCTGAAGGACTTCTCGGCGTGGGTCGAGGCCGACGACGATCAGGAACCGTCCATGTCGTATTCGACCGTATAAGAACAATTGCCTGCGGGAGGGTGTCGACTGGCCGGCGTATTGGGAGGACGATTAAGGGGCAGTCGCTAAAGGAGGTACGTGATGTGCTATTCATCCAACAAGGACTTCGGGCGGAGCTATAAGAAGGAATCCGACCGAACGCCTGAACCCCGCGCCGAGATCAGGCCGGAGGACCGTTCGGAGCTCCGGACGCAGAGGCAGGGCATGCTGTTCTGGGCGTTCCCCCGCCGTCGAGGCGGGCGCCCGGCCCAGGAGCCGGTTGTTGATCGGACAAGCGAGAAAGTCTAGGGCACAATCCAGCCCGACAGCGAAGGGAAGGCCCCGCACGGCGGGACCTTCCCTCGTGCCGCCGGATTCCTGACGGGGGAGTCCTCCGGGTTGGGTGCCTCCGGGACCCGAGCCGATGCGGGCGTCAAGGGAGCGCTAACGTCGGGCGCGCCGGCGTATGGAAAGCATCAAAGCCTCTTCCGGGCGGGCGCAGCCGGTGGTGTGATGGAGCATAGGGACTACCGTGGCCGCATCGGACACGGTTGACGCCCGGCAGGATCGAGAACCGCAATGGATCACATGGCGCGCCCCCAAGCAGACCTCCTCTCCGCACCGGCCCAGGATGCCCGTGACTTCGTTGTCGTTGATGACAGCGGGGCGTTTTCCTACTACGCGACCGAACGGGCTCTCCTTGCGGACTTCGAGTATATGGACGAGGCGTCCTGCATCATTGATCGCCAAGGCCACTACTACCGCCTGGAACTGGACCCGAACCGGCACCTGATCCTTGGGCCGGCCCTTGGACCCGTGGAGTACCACTGGCTCCGCCAAGCACTGGCCGACGCCCAGGAGATCCACGCGGAGGAGCACCGGCTCCGGCGCCTCATGTCGGCATCGCCGGCCGCCCTGGTGTCCGGCATCTTCGAGACCCTCGAACTGGAACGGGAATCGGCAGCAGCGCCGGCCCCATGGACGTTCGACATTGGCGCTGTCAACGTGCGGCGGTCAACCCTGCACGACGTCGACCGCCGGTTGTCCGAGCAGGTCGACTTGGCAGAGATCAGGGTGACAGACCCCTTCGGCCACGTCTACCGGCCGGTCCGCTACCGCAAGCACTGGTATCTGCCGGCCTCGGCCGGATTCATCGTCTACAACGAAATCCCGGCCTCGAGGAAGTGAGCCGGTCCTCTCTGAGGGATCAGTGGGCCGCCCCAGGCTTGCCGCGGAGGCGTTCGCGCACGAGGACGTTGGCGTCGTTGAGGCCGACGATCTCCACGTCTTTGCCGTGGTGGCGGTACTTCTCCGTAATGGCGTCCAATGCTGCGATGGCGGAAGCGGCCCAGAGGTGGGAGGCGTGCGGAGTTCCTTGAGAGGGCCGTGCACCAGCGGGCGAAGTTGGCCCGCAACCTGGCAAAAGCTGATGAATTCATTCAAAGGCTCAGCGGACAGTCCTGACGGATGGTGCGTCCCCGCCTGTGGGATGCCTCGCCCCAAGTACCTGCTAGGCGCGGACTGTGCGCAGGATTCCGCGGACGGACATCCCGACGGCGCACACCACGGGAACCAGCCCGGCCAGCACCACGACGATATTGGGCCGAAACGTCACGTGCCCGCGGGGACCGCGCGCGTAGACGCCGAGCGGAAGCACGAATCCGCCGCCCCCTCCGCCGGTGCCACCCCTGCCGTCATCGCCGGTTCCCGGTCCGGCGTCGGGACTGCTGCCCCCGCCGAAGCCAAAAGATACCAACGCCACCGGGATAATTTCTTCCCCGGCGATCTGCACCGGAGCGCCGTAGGCCCTGGACACGCCAACGTTTTTAAACGTCTCGACGAGAGACGGGAATGCTTCAGACATAGCCAACACGATAGGCACCCGACGCAGGGAGCGCCAGAGCTTTGCGCACTGCAATCGTCACTGCTGATGAATCCAAAGGCCTTAAGCCCTGTCGCAAGGCCATGGTTGCCAAATACATTGAACACATGGACAGCGCGGGTGCGCTTCTTGCCCTGTCTGCGGTGCTGGAAGAGAGGCAATGAACATGACGAAGACCACGGGTGTGGCATCACGGCTGGCGGAAGCGCTGGCGATAGTCCTGGGAACCCAGGAGATTCCGCTACGGCTTCGGGCGTGGGACGGTTCGGAGGCCGGCCCCGCCGCGGCCCCGAAGGTTGAGTTCCGCTCCCGCCGGGCCCTCCGCCGCATTCTTTGGTCGCCGGGTCAGCTGGGGCTCAGCCGCGCCTACGTGTCCGGGGACATTGATGCCCCCGGCGATATCTTCGCGGCGTTCGCCGCCCTGACCTCTGCCGGGAAGTTCGCCGAGCCGGGCCCCTTCCGGCCCCTCACGGCACGTGAAATCTGGACGCTCGTCACCGCGGCCGTCCGGGTGGGGGCGATTGGCCCGAACCCGGCACCTCCGCCGGAGGAAGCCCGCGTCGCACGGTACGGCAAACGCCACTCCAAAAGCCGCGACGCCGCGGCGATTTCGCACCACTACGACGTCGGCAATGATTTCTATGCCCTCGTACTGGGCCCGTCCATGGTGTATTCGTGCGCCGTCTGGAACGACGAAGATACCGGGCTGGAGGCCGCCCAGGAAGCCAAGCTCGATCTTGTCTGCCGCAAGCTGGGGCTGAAACCGGGAATGCGGGTCCTCGATGTGGGGTGCGGCTGGGGCAGCTTCGCCCTGCACGCCGCAGAGCGTTACGGGGTCGACGTCGTGGGTGTCACGCTCTCCACCGAACAGGCGGCGCTGGCCCGCAAACGGGCAGCCGACGCCGGCCTGACGGACCGCATCGAGATCAGGGTGCAGGACTACCGCGACGTCGACGACGGACCCTTCGACGCCATCAGCTCCATCGGCATGTCAGAGCACGTCGGGAAGGAGCAAATCCACAACTACGTCTCCCGGTTGCACGGGCTGCTGCGCCCCGGCGGCCGGCTCCTCAACCACGCCATCTCCTGGAACGCCGGACCCACGGCGCCGGACCCGGATTCCTTCATTCCGCGCTATGTCTTCCCGGACGGCGAGATGCTCAGCCTCGCTGACATGGTGGGCGCGCTGGAAGCCGGCGGCCTCGAGGTGCTCGACGTCGAGGCCTTGCGCCGGCACTACGCCCTCACCCTGCGGGCCTGGGTGCAGAGCCTCGAAGCACAGTGGGAGGAGGCGGTGACGGCGAGCAGCCTTGGCCGGGCTCGAATCTGGCGGCTCTACATGGCCGCCAGCGCACTGGGCTTCGAGGCCGGAATCACGGGCGTCAACCAGATCCTCGTGCAGCGCGCCGGCGGAACCGAGCCGCCGCTGCGCCGGACCACCTGGATCTGAAGGCGGCCGCTGATCATGGTTGACTGGCAGGACGCACTGCCCCGGTGGGCCGCGGGGTGGGCCGCGGTCCGCGGCGGAACCTCGGCCCCCGAAGGGAACGGTGTCACGGCGTTGCCGGACGGGGAACATCCCCAGGCGGAGTACATCCTCGCCTGGCCCGGAAACGACGTGGACGCCGCGGCCGCGGCGGTACTGAAACAACCAGGCGCAATCCTCACTCTGGCCACGTCCGACCCGGAAGCGGCCCGGAACTATGCTGCCAGCCGGGGCCTCGCCGCTGTCAGGGTGGCCTCACTGCTCACCGCACGCACGGAGGACCTCGATGCACCGCCGGCGTTGCCCGAGGACGCCCAGCTGGCCGAGGCGCCCCTCGAGTTCTACGACGTCGTCGAAATTTCGCTCTTCGACCACCCCGTCGCCGGTGGCAGGATCAGCGTCCAGCAGGATCTCGCCGTCGTCGGGGGGATCCGTGCGCAAAGCCCGGACGACCCCGGCGGTTTGGCTGCCGCGGTGCTGGCCGGCCTCGCCGACGATGCGGCAGTCCACGGCGCCGGCACCCTGTACACAATCCTGGACCCGGACGAGACGGCCAGCTACACCGCCTCCGGCTGGACGGCAGCGGCAGATATCCTGAGCTTCGGCGCGCCCGGAGGAACCTGAACCGGGCAGCGCGTGGCCGTTGCTCAGTCGTTTGGCCCGACCCCGCTGGCCTCGGCCGGGCGCGTAAGGAACCGCTCCACACGCCGGTCCGGGATGAGCCAGATGCCGGCCACCACGGTGTAGACCGCGAGACCCAGGACGGGCTTCACGAGGCTCAGTCCCATGCCAAGGATGTAGATAACGGGGGATCCCTTGCCTTTCCAGTCCCGGCCGAGGGCCGCGTCAAGGGGGCCGTTCCTGCCCTGCTGGCGGATCAGCGTCGATTTCAGGATGTAGTAGGCAATGGCGGCAAGCAGCAGGTTCAGCCCGTACACCAGGACGGGGATCTCGGCCAGGCCCGCAGTGTTCATCCACCGTGTGGTGAACGGAATCAGGGAAAGCCAGAACAGCAGATGGAGGTTGGCCCAGAGGACACTGCCGTTGACCCTGCCGGCAAGGTGAAGCATGTGGTGGTGGTTGTTCCAGTAGATCCCCACATAAACGAAGCTCAGCAGGTAGCTGAGCAGTGTGGGGAGCTCGTCCAGAAGTGCCGGCCAGGTCGGCTCGGCCGGAACGTGAAGCTCCAACACCATGATGGTGATGATGATGGCGAGCACGCCGTCGCTGAAGGCCTCGAGGCGGTTCTTGTTCATGGGGTGACGAGTCTACGCCCGGGGCAGAACGGCGGCTACCCTCCGCCGGATGGAACCGTCTGATCCCTGGCCCTATGCAGGCAACCCGGACGGTGCTACATTCCGTCCATCTTCACCGTGGTGGCCGGGCGTTGTTGTGCACCTGCCGCCAGGTGGGACCGGCATGCTGGCTGAAAGGCGGGGCAGTGGACGAGCGGCTCGAAGGCAGGCAGGTCTCGCTATGGGTCGCCACGGGCGGGATCACCGACTTTCCGGCGGTGAAAGACGGCGTCGAGGTCGACGTCGATGTCGCGGTGGTCGGCGGCGGCATTGCGGGACTGACGGCGGCGCTGGCCCTCAAACGCGCCGGCCAGACCGTCGCCGTGCTGGAAGCCGCACGCGTCGGAACCGGAGTCACCGGCCACACGACAGGCAAAGTCACCTCCCTGCACCGACTGGTCTACACGGAGCTGGAGGGCAGGCACGGTGCTGACACGGCGGGCACTTACGGGCAAGCCAACCAGGGCGCAGTCGAGCACATAGCGCGGGTCGTGGCCGACGAGGGGATCGCGTGCGACTTCCGGCGCGTGGCCAACTACACCTACGCCGAAAGTGAGGACGCCCTGGCCCGGGTACGGGACGAAGCGGCCCTCGGCGCCAGGCTCGGCCTCCCCTCCGTGTTCACCGGCGACGTTCCGTTGCCCTTCGCGGTCAGAGGTGCCGTCCGCTTCGACGGCCAGGCGCGGCTCCATGCGGTGAAATACCTGCAGGGCCTCGCCCGCGCTGTCGACGGCGGCGGCAGCTTCGTCTTCGAGGAGTCCCGCGTGCTGTCCGTCCGCGAGGGTGCGCGATGCCTCGTCGAAACTGCGAGGGGGTCAGTCCGGGCGCGCGATGTCATTGTGGCCACGAATGTGCCGTTCGGCGATCAGGGGTTCTTCGACGGACGCTGCTATCTTCACCGTTCCTACGTCATCGCCAGCGGCGCGCCGTCTGCGGCGCTGGAGGGGACGTTCATCAGCGTGGACGAGCCGATGCGTTCCATCCTCGCGATCGACATCGCCGGCGCCAGCTATATCCTCACCGGTGGTGAGGGCCACCGGGCGGGCGAGGCCGGCGCCAGTGCTGATCGGTACCGCCGTCTTGCGGTCTTTTCCCGGGAACGTCTCGGCGCCGCGGAGCTCCGTTTCCGCTGGTCCACCCAGGACGGCATGCCCATCGACGGACTGCCCTATGCAGGACGCATGCCCGGGACCAATGGACACCTCCACATGATCACGGGGCTGCGCAAATGGGGCCTGACCAACGGCACAGCCGCGGCCCTGATCCTGGCCGATGCCCTGTGCGGCCGGTACAACCCGTGGGCGGCAGTCTTCGACACCAACCGGGCGTTCGACACCAACCGGGGCGCTCCGGCCGGCAGGGCAGCCCGGGCAGTCAACGCGCCAGCGGACGCCGCGTCAGAAGGGAACACCGGGGCTCCGGCCCGGCCGGAGCCAGGCATCGCCGGGCTCCGGCCGGGCGAGGGAACCGTGGTGGATATCGACGGGGAGAAGACGGCCGTCTACGCCGACGCCGGGGGACAGATCCGGGCTGTTTCGGCCATCTGCACGCATCTGGGCTGTACGGTCGAATTCAACGCCGACGACCGAACCTGGGACTGCCCGTGCCACGGCTCCCGGTTCTCCACCGGCGGGGCCGTCATCCAGGGCCCCGCCACAACGAGCCTCGCCCCGAAGCCGCTCCCGGCCGGCACGGCTGGCCCTGCGAATGGTTGATCCCGTGGTGCCGCCACCCGCTGACCTCACGGGCCGGCGGCTGCGCCCGCGGCTGCGCCAGCATTCGTTGCTGCACTCTTCCCTGCACTCGTCCCTGCGGGGGCCCCTGCCCGGCCGCTGAGACCGCGGCGGTTGCTGTTCAGCCGTTCAAGTTCGAGGACATCGCGGCCGAAGGAATACAGGAGCAAAAGCAGTGCCAGTCCGAGTCCCAGGTCTCGGAGTACGGGAGGGACGGCGGGGATCAGGGCGAACAGCAGGGCGGACGGCTGGACGGCGCCGATGACCTTGCGCGACGTGCGCGGTGCCAACGGTTCCCGCAGGGACGGCCGGACCTTGCCGGCAGCGAGAAACGCGTAGTACGCGAATCCGATGCCCAGGGTCCACAGCCCGACCGTTGTCGCCGTCGCGCAGGCAAGGACCAGCACAAGGGCGCCGTCCGTATCCGTGTCCAAACGCGACCCCTCAGCCGACGCGGTGCCTGTCATGCGGGCCACGCGCCCGTCCACGGCATCCAGAAGGAGAGCTGGTGTGCCCAGGAGTACGAGGAACCCCGCCGGTGCCGACCCGGCGGACAGCCCCCCAACCGTCACGGTCGCGCAGCAGGCCACCAGGACCACCCTGAGCAGAGTGACGCGATCGGCCGGTGTCGAGAACCGGGGGGCGCGGTGCAGGATGGAGGCGGCCGCGCGCCCGATAACCGCTGCACCCGCCGCAAGGGCCAGGCAGCGCCATCCGGCATCGGCAATGAGGTCGGCGCCGAGCCAGAGTCCCGCCCCAAGGAAGGCCGCCAGCGCCGCCGCGACATCGGTCACCGCACGACGGGCTGCTGTGCTTTGCATGAATCACCTCGCCCACATGCTAGCAACAACCCCTTGCGGTTCTCCGCGGGCCTGGGACGGAAGCATCCGGCCCTGCAGGGCCGCAGGTGCTGTCAGGATGCGGCGCGGGAACGCCGTCCGGTACCGTCCCGCCGGGCCCTGACGAAGCCGGTGGCGGAAAGCACCGCACCGGCGGCTTCCGCGACGGCGCTCACGGACTTCTCAAAGAACCACACGGGGTCGTACATGGCGGGAAACGGGCCGAACGCCGGTATGTCCACATAGCGGTAGAGGACGACTGCCACGAAGGCGCTGAGTGAGACCAGCAGGGCGGCTGCGTAGGCGGCCCTGCTGCCCCGGAGGAGGACGTAGAGGGCGCTGAGGACCGCCGCACCGCCCTCGAGCAGGAACAGGTTGCCCTGGCCTAGTCCGGCAGCATTTCCCGCCTGGTAGCCGGGCGCGAGATGGATATGGACGCCGGCATCAATAAACAGTGCGACGGCGGTCAAGACCCGCAGGGCCATGCCGGCGCGGTGTACGCCCACGGACCGTCCAGGGTGGCTTTGCACGCTCATTGGACCGTCAACGTTCCGTGCATGCCGGGATGGAAGGTGCAGTGGTACGGGTAGGTGCCCGGCTGTGCCGGTGCCGTGAAAGTCGCAGTGCCGCCGTTGCCCTCGATCTTCACATCAAACGCCGCGCCCTGATCGGCCGTGACAGTGTGTGCCGCGGTGTCCATGTTGGTCACCGTAACCGTCGCACCGGCCGGCACTGTGATCGAATCCCCGTAGGCGAAGTCCTTGATCATGATGGCAAGCCCTGCGGCGCTTCCGCCTCCCGTGGATGCGGTGGTCATGGGGGCGGAGGATCCCATCGGCATGCTCGCCGTTGCGCTTTGGGATGGTGCCGGCGTCGACGACGGGGACCCGCCGCCTCCCGCGCAGCCGCCAGTTGCAATCAAGACCGGGACCAGCAACAGCGAAGCCCGAATCCTGCGAGTATTCATGGCGCACCCTCTCGACGCTGGGAAAGAGCAATGGATGTGAACAATCTCCATTCTGCTCCGGCAGCGGCGAAATAGCACCGCCCCTCACGATGCCTTCGGTGCCCCGGGATGGCCGCCGGAGGGGATAGCGTAGGCAGTGGCCACGTATCCGAAGGCGGCGAGAGGGAACACGACTGTGAAACGCGAGAAACAGGGGGCAACGTCGCTGACGGTGATCATCGCCTTTGCCGCAAACGTTCTTGTGGCGCTGGCAAAATCAGCCGCCGCCCTCGTGTCCGGATCGGCCTCCATGACCGCCGAGGCTGCCCATTCCTGGGCAGACACGGGGAACCAGGTGTTCCTTTTCATCGCGGAAAGGAAGGCGGCCAGGAAGCGGGACAAGACACACCCCATGGGTTACGGCCGGGAGGCCTACGTCTGGTCGATGATTGCCGCCTTTGGACTGTTCACGGCCGGTGCCGTGGTCTCGATCATGCACGGCATCCAGCAGTTGATGGCACCGGAGCCCGCGGGCGAATACGCGCTCGCCTACGTCGTACTGGCGGTCGCGTTCGTCCTGGAAGGCGTGTCCTTCACCCAGGCGTTCCGGCAGACCCGGAAGGCAGCGCGCGAACTTGAGCGGCACACCCTGGACCAGGTCCTGAAGAGCTCCGATCCGACCCTGCGGGCAGTATTCGCCGAAGACGCGGCGGCCCTGCTCGGCCTGGCCATTGCCTTTGCCGGCATTGTCCTGCACCAGATCACGGGATCCGCCGTGCCGGACGCTGTGGGGTCCATCCTGGTGGGCATTCTGCTCGCAGTAGTGGCCGTCGTGCTCATTGAGCGCAACCGGCGTTTCCTCGTTGGCCAGGGCGTGACCGCGGACATCGAGCGGTCAATGGCCCGCCGGCTGCTGGAGCACCCGGACATAGCGCGGATAACGTACTTGCACCTTGAGTTCGTAGGACCACGCAAGCTGTACCTTGTGGCCGCTGTGGACATGGCGGGGGACCACCCCGAGCACGAGGTCGCCGTGGCGCTGCGCCGCGTGGAAAGCGACCTCGAAGACCACGAAACGGTCGAGGAAGCCGTCCTGACCCTGGCCACACCCGACGAACCGACGCTCGCCTTCGAAGCCCAGTGACACCCTCAGGCCGGGGGTCTCTCGCCTGAACCGTCCGGCGTCGACGGAGGCTGGAGGCGGGTGCCCGAGGCAAGCAGCGCCTCGACAATGGCGGAGGGGCTGGGGCCCGCCAGGAGGAATCCCTGCCCCATGCCGCATCCGAGCGATCGCAGGAGGGCCAGCTGGCCTGGGTCTTCGATGCCTTCGGCAATGACGTCCAGGTCCAGTTTCCGGGCCAGTCCCACGATGCCCTCGAGCATCGCAGCCGACGGCGTGTCCGGGGAGTGCGCCGCGAGGAAGGACCGGTCGATCTTGAGGATGTCGGCCGGCAGCACCGCCAGGGAGCTGAGCGAAGAGTAACCGGTGCCGAAGTCGTCGATTGCGATGCGGACGCCGAGACTCTTGAGTTTGTTCAGCGCTGCAATGCCTCCGTCGACGCTGGTCGCCAGTGCTGTTTCCGTGACTTCGAGCACCACCTTCTCCGCCTGCGCTGCAGGGTCGGCAAGGAGGCTTTCGATGGCGGCCAGGCTCCGCGGGCTGGGCAGCTGCAGCGTGGAGAGGTTGACCGAGACCCACAGGTCTTCGCAGTGGCGCATCGACCGCCGCCAGCCGGCGGCCTGTCGGCTTGCCGTCTTGAGGACCCAGCAGCCGATGGCGTCGATGTCGCCGGTTTCTTCGGCCAGCGGGATGAACTCCGCGGGGCCGAGGCGTCCGAGGGTCGGGTGTTCCCAGCGGACGAGCGCCTCCAGCCCGACGATCTGCCCGGTGAGGAGGTCGGCAACGGGCTGGTAGTCGAGGCGCAGCTGCCTGGCCGGGACAGCAGAGGCGAGGTCTGCCCGGAGGACCGTGCGGTACGTCATGTGGTCGTACCCGTCGGCGTCAAAGAGTTGGTAGCGGCCCTTTCCGCCGTGTTTGGCCATGTACATCGCAAAGTCCGCCTGCCGCAGCAGCTCGGCGGGGTCTGCGGACTCGGGGCGTCTCTCCACGGCCCCATGCTGACGGTGACTTTCGAACGCACGCCGCCGATGGAAAAAGGTGCGCGCAGGGCGTCATGGATCCGTTCAGCGATGTCGCCCGTGGGGGAGCCGCCGCCGTCGTCCGCGACCACGATGGCGAACTCGTCCCCGCCGAGGCGGGCGACGAGGTCGCGCCCGCGCACGCAGGCCTGCAGCCGCTGGCCCAGCTGGATTAACAGCGCATCGCCTCCTGCATGGCCCAGGGAGTCGTTGACATCCTTGAAGTCGTCGACGTCGATGACCAACAGTCCCTCGTGCCGGGGCGTGCCGTCATTGCCGGGTTGGAGCGGGCTTGCCAATCGCTCGGTCAACGCGGCGCGGTTCGCCAGGCCGGTGAGGGGGTCGTGGGTGGCCCGGTGGGTCAGCGCCAGGTGGCTGCCGTGGACGGCGGCGGCCATGGTGTTGAAGGCCTCCGCCAGCTCGCCCAGTTCGTCCCGGCGGACGACGTCAATCCGGTGGGTGTAGTCCGCGTTCTGAAGTTTCATGACCCCCCGGTGCAGGCCTTCGATGGGCCGGACTAGGTATTTGACCATCCGCCGCCGGAAGTACACGACGCCGGCGGCGGCCAGGACGAAGAGCCCGCTTCGCGCCGCGATCACGATCTGCTGGAGCTCCGCGCCGTACGCGAGGCCGGCATCCATCTCTTCGAGGGAGGATCGCTCGATGCCGGCCAGCATCTCACGGCTGCCTGAGGTTTCTGCAGCGAATGCCGCAGCCTCGTCGGAGTGGTTCCCGTGAAGGGTCAGCACCTGCCCGCCCCAGAGTCCGTGGGCGGCCAGGCTTTCCTGCCATGCCGCGCGGGCTTTGATCATGGTTGCGCGCATCCCGCGCTCGGCCGGGAGGGCCGCTGCGGCGTCGTCGAAACGGCGGGCGAGATCCTGTTGTTGTTGGAGGAAAGCATCCGCCTCGGCGGATGAGCCGGAGAGCAGCCGGAGACCTGTCTGCTCGTTCGTCTCGAGAACTGCACGCAGCCCCGCCACGCTCTGCGATTCGAGGCGCAGCCGGCCCGCGGTGTCCTGGACCTGGTCGGTAACGCCCCGGACACCCAGGATCGTTGCGGCTGCCCCGACCAGGAGGGCCACCAGCATCAAGAGGAACGCCCTGGACCATTCGCGCTTCAGGCTCCAGATACGACCAGGCCGGCTTCTCCGGTTACGGCCTGCAGGGTTGGGACCTGCTCCGGTGCTGCCGGCTGCCGGTGCGCGGAGCCGTGCGGCCGGCAGGCCGCCGTCGGGCACAGGGAGCGAAAGGGAGCCCGGGTTGTCCTGCGCGTTGCGGCCCCCGGTCACGCCCGGCCGCCGGATCCGCCGTCGGGAACCACGGCCGTGTCCGGCGTGCAGGAGACTTGGACATCAGGGCATGCAGCCAGCGGGACCGCACCGGCCGTATCCCGCCCGTCGGTGTCCTTGTGTCGCATGGGTCTGCCTCCGGCCACGGACCGGCACTCGCCGCATCGTCAATGAGGAGCGTAGCGGAACGTGCGCCCCAAGGCATGTCCGGCACCGGCCGTGCCTGATTGTGAAGGGAGGGCCCGGCGCAGGGGCGTCGAGGCGGGCCGGCGCGGGCCCGGCCCGCGGGGTGGTCGCCTGCGCGGGACCAGAGCCTTAGCTGAGGCAGTCAGCGCAGTATGCGTGCCCGTCTTTTTCGCGGGCCAGCTGGGAGCGGTGACGGACCAGGAAGCAGGAGTAGCAGGTGAACTCGTCGTCCTTCTGCGGAATGACTGTGACCGTCAGTTCCTCGCCGGACAGGTCAGCGCCCGGAAGCTCAACGCCTTCGGAAGTGTCCGCCTCGTCGAGTTCACGGACGACGCTGCGCGCGTCAGGTGCGTTTGCGGAGCGGAGGGCCTCCAAAGAAGCGTTGCGTGATTCCGCGACGTCGGATCGGACTTCGTCATAATCGGTTGCCACGTGTTGGGTACTCATTTCGATTGCTGTATCACTGGTGCTGGTCGGGGTTTCCGGGATTGAACGGTACAGCATCCCACCTTGAATTTGCTGGGAACCGGGGGCTCCGGGGCAGTGACCCTCACGACATCCCGCGGCGACGGGCCAGGATCCCGCCGTGCAGGAAGCGTTCGACACTGGTCACCGGGACGTCACGCGCCGTTAATTTCCGTGTCCTAGCCTGATTCCATAGGCACCATCCGCCCGAAGGGATCCATGATGGCCGATATAGCTGCAGTGCTGGGAAGGCTCACGCCAGGGGAACTGGACGAGCTGCGGTCGCTGGGACCTCAGGGCCACCTGAGCAGAGGCCTTACGGAGGCCCTGGACCGGGCAGCCGGCGGACCGGGCGCGGGCCGGGGATACTACGTCCCCAACGGCAGCGTCAGTGCCACCGGCGGCCCCCATGTTGTCCTGCGCAGCGACGTCTCGGGCTGGCTCTTCGGGGCAGCCCAGCAGGTGCCGCAGGCGGAATGACGCCTGAGAGGTGAACCGGCGGCCGCCCGGTGCCTGGGCCCAGCTGCCGGCCGCGGAACAGGCCGGTGCCGGCACGGCCATAACGCGGTCTATAGGCTTGCCTGATGACCGAGCTTGCCGCCTTCCTCCCGACGATGCTGGGCGTCGTGCTCCTGATGATGCTGACGGTCGGCGTCCTGGCAGCATTCCGCACCCCGCACAGCGCCGCTCCGGTGCTCGCCATCCTTCGCGGGGCCGCACAGCTCGCGGTGATCAGCCTGGTTCTGGGCGGCGTGATCACCAGCCCCGCCTGGGTCGCCGCCGCGCTGCTCGTCATGTTCACCGTCGCCGCCGTGACAGCCTCACGACGCATCGGCTGGACGTGGGGCCGGCTGGCGCTGGTCGGTGGTTCCATGGCCGCGGGAATCGGTGCCACGCTGGTGGTGGTATTCAGCACAGGTGCGATCGCGTTCACGCCGCGCTACGCCCTGGCGATCGGCGGAATCGTGATCGGCAACGCGATGTCGATCGCCACGCTCGCAGGCCGCCACTTTGCCGAGACCGTGAACGAGCGGTGGGACGAGGTTGAGGCGTGGCTGGCTTTGGGTGCTACGCGGCGGCAGTCGACGCTGGAGCTGGCGCGGCGCGCCGTGTACTCGGCCCTCATTCCGTCGACCGACCAGACCAAGACGACGGGTCTGGTCACCTTGCCGGGGGCGTTTGTCGGTGCGATCTTCGGGGGAGTGTCGACTTTGGAGGCAGGGCGTTTCCAGATCGTGGTGCTCGCCTCGATCATGGCTGCCGGCTCGATCACGGCCGTCTGCCTGATCGGGATCCTCGCGCCGGTCCGGGTACGGCCTGCCAGGCTCCGTTAGCGCCGCCTCACGCGGGCACGCGGATGGAGAGCGGGTCCATGGGCTGGCCGGCAGCGTACTGGCCGTCGAACAGCTCGGAACCCTCCTGCGAGATCACGACCCCCACGTGGTCCCAGACCAGGAACCCCTCGAAGGAGCGGGGAAGCCCGGCGCGCAGGACGGCAACCTCAACGCGGCCCTTTCCGTCGACGTCGCCGGTACTGATGGACAGAATCCCGCGGCTGCCGGACAACTCGATCCAGGGGTCCAGCAGCCGGACAAACATCATTCCGTGATGACCGGCGACCCGGACGTCACCGCGGAAGCGCAGCAGGCCCCTGCCACTGGCCAGATCGTAGTCGGAGTCTCCGGGGGCGAAGCAGAACAGGCCGGAGTCCAGCGCGGCGGCGCCGTCGGCCGCGGAGGCGGCACCGTCCGGCAGTTCCCGGATGTAGGTGATGAAGCTGCGCTTGATGCCCCAGGTGAGGCCCGGCAGCGGCAGGGGTCCGGATGAATCGGACGCTGCGTTCACGTGGGTTCCTCCTGCGGCTGTCGGTCTGGTCTACTCCCGAGCCTAGTCCGGGGCCGGCGGCGGCATGAACTCTTGCCACGGCGCCGCTTCATGCGTCGCATTTCTCTGACGGCGTAGGGGCCCGGGGACTACCGCCGCGGCGCCGGTGGTTCACTTAGATGAGTACCGGTTCGCAGGAGGTGCAGCGTGGCCACAGCCATCAGCAGGGTGTCAGGATCCGACGCGTCGGAGGACCCGCTGGATTCGTATTCCGCAACAGTCATCCGCGTCGCGGAAACCGTCACTCCGCACGTCGCCGCGATCGAGATGACCGCCAACTCGCGCGCCGGCAGGTTCCGGGCGGGAGCCGGCTCGGCGGTGCTGTTCACTTCCGACGGGTACCTCGTCACGAACGCCCACGTCGTGGGCGGCGCCCAGGGCGGTCACGCCGTCTTTGCCGACGGCACGAGGACGGCCGTGGAGGTTGTGGGCGCAGACCCGCTCTCGGATCTTGCAGTCGTCCATGGCAAGGCCCCCACCGCGGCACCGGCGGAAATGGGCGACGCCGAGTCGCTCAAGGTCGGCCAGCTGGTCATCGCCGTGGGCAATCCGTTCGGCCTGTCGGGCTCCGTGACGGCCGGCGTCGTCAGCGGACTTGGCCGTTCGATTCCGGTCTGGTCCGGGCGCAACCGGCGCATGATCGAGGACGTGATCCAGACCGACGCGGCCCTCAATCCGGGCAGCTCGGGAGGCGCCCTGGCAGACGCTCGGGGGCGGATTGTGGGCATCAACACCGCCGTGGCCGGGGTCGGGCTGGGGCTGGCTGTGCCCGTCAACGCCACGTCCCGGCGCATCATTGCGTCACTGCTCAAGGACGGGCGCGTCCGGCGCGCCTACCTTGGCTTGGTGAACACCCCCATCCAGCTGCAGCCCAGCGCTGTGGTCCGGACCGGACACAGGGAGGGGTTGCTGGTCGTCGAAGTCCTCAGTGGCTCGCCAGCTGAACGGGCAGGCCTGCAGGCCGGTGACGTAGTCCTGAGCGTGGGGAAGCGCCCGGTCTCCAACGCTGAGAGCCTGCAGAAGCTGCTCTTTGCCGAAGCCATCGGCGTGCCACTTGATCTTGCAGTCCTCCGCGACGGCGCGGAACGGCACGTGGTGGCAGTGCCGCAGGAAATGACCGACACGAAGTAGCGCGAACCCCTCCGCGGGGTGCTTTGGCAACGCCGAAATTCCGCTGTCGAGCCCGGCTTTGTCCCTCCCGCGAGGCGCCCCCGGCGGTACTTGAAACTTCCCGGCTCGTGGACGCAAAACTACCTGTTCCCGGGTGCGAATACCTGCTATTCGTTCCGCGCGTTTACTCGGCGGTACTGACCCCTGTACCCGTCTTTCTCCGGGCGAAAGATCGGGTAGCTTCAGTTCTTGTTGCGCCACGATTGGCGTGTCACGGTGTCATTGGAAAGTCGGACGGAACAAGAGCCTCGGTACCGCCTCGTTCCATAGCAGTCCCGGCCTTCCGCCCAGCGTTTGATTTCGTTGTACCTGGGGAAATCGGAGAATACCGTGGAAAACATGACCGGGCCTACACCCCCAATATCGGTTCGCCTTTTCGGAACGTTCGAAGTACGCCGAAACGGTGTCGCCCTCACCGCTGCGGACATGGGCGGATGCAAGCCCCGGCACATTCTGGAAATCCTCCTGCTGAACCTCGGCACACCGGTTTCGAAGACCCGGCTGATTGAAATCCTCTGGGGGGAAGCTGCCAGCGACGGCTCAGTTGCAACACTTGAGAGCTATGTCAGCGGCATCCGCCGGGCGATCCAGCCGGGCCAGACAAAGACCGGTCCGCTCCGTACGGCCAACAGCGGCTACGTCCTGGATCCGCAGCTCGTGGACTTGGACCTTTCGATTTTCCGTCAGCTCATCCGGGCTGCCGGCGAGGCTGCTCCGGCCGAGGCTTACCCTCTGCTGCTCGAGGCGCTGGAGATCTCCGCGGAGCCGCTCCTGGGGTTCGAGCTTGCCTCCGACTGGGCCGAAGAGGCGCGCAACCGCCAGTCGGCTGAGAAAGTGGCAGCACAGATCTTCGCTGCGGAGACCGCGGCCCTCCTGGACAAGCCCGACGCCGCCGTCAATCTGGCCCAGGCGGCGATCAGGGCTGAACCGCTCAATGAAAGGGCCTGGACAGTACTGGTAACGGCCTACGAGCAGGCCGGCCTCCCGGTCGAGGGCCTGTCGGCCTATGACCGCTGCCGCAGGCTCTTCGACCGTGATCTGGGCTGCGCGCCCGGGCCGGCCCTCCAGGAAGCCCATCTGCGGCTCCTGCGGCAGCGCGCCGAAAGTAACTCCGAGCTGTCCGAAGTCCTTGCGGCCCTGCTCTACCTGGGTGAGCGCCTGAACGGGCCCAAGAGCCGTCAGATGCCGGCAGCAGAGTCCAGGCGCATGCATGAGAACGCCGGACGCGTGCTCGATTCGTTCCTCCAGCGGGTCCGGGCTGCCGTCTGAGAAAGGGCGAGCCGTCGCCTGGGACGTGGCCTCCGCCGACGCATTCCCAAGCCTCCTTCACCCCAGGGAAGTTAGCTTCATCACGTGCCCGGGATTCTCCGGAAATCCGGCCGTCGGGGGCCCCATACTTGGAGTGATCCCGGCGGACTTCTCCCACCGCCACGCATGAGGAGCGTCCATGGAAACCCTTAAGAAAGTTGTCACGAACGAGTACTTCCCCGCGGCCGCAGTGCTGTCCGGAGTGGTCTTGTTTTGGGCCCTTGGCCTCCTCGGCGGGCTGTCCCTGCTGAGCACCCGGCAGTCTCCCGTGACCACGCTGAGCTGGCTGCTGTTTGTTTACGCCGCCGCCGTGCTGTCGCCTCTTGCCGGACTCCTCGCTGCCGTTGACCTCATACGCCGGCGCATGCGCAACCGACAGCCGCGCGGGACGGCCTCGGCCTAACCCGGTGCTGCCTGGCCGGTGCTGCCTGGCCGGGCTCCGTCCGGGCTTCGTCGCCTACTCGAACCGGGACGCGTCGCCCATACCGTGACGGACGACCTCTGCGACGCCGCTGGAGAAGTCGATGACGGTGGTCGGCTCGGCACCGCAGTCGCCGGAATCGATCACGGCGTCCACTACATGCTCGAGTCGCTCCTTGATTTCCCACCCCTGGGTGAGGGGCTCCTCCTCATCCGGGAGGAGCAGTGTGCTGGAGAGCAGCGGTTCGCCGAGCTCGGCCAGCAGCGCCTGAACGACGTGGTTATCCGGGATGCGCACCCCCACAGTCTTCTTCTTGGGGTGCAGCAGCCGCTTGGGGACTTCCTTGGTGGCGGGCAGGATGAAGGTGTAGCTGCCTGGCGTGACAGCCTTGATCCTCCGGAAGACATCGTTGTCGATCTGCACGAACTGGCCCAACTGGGCGAAATCCTTGCAGACCAGCGTGAAGTGGTGCTTGTCGTCAAGTTGCCGGATAGCCCGGATCCGGTCCAGGGCTTCCCTGTTCCCCAGTTGGGCACCCAGGGCGTAGCAGGAGTCGGTGGGATAGGCGATCAGGCCGCCTGAACGCAGTATTTCCACCGCCTGGTGGATGGAGCGCGTCTGGGGGTTCTCGGGGTGCACATCGAAGTATCTCGCCATGCCATGAAGCTTACGCCCGACGGCGGGACGGCCGCCCGCAGCCGGGGGCTTCCGCCCCGGGCTGCCGTGCAGGGTTGGTGGCGCGCAGTTTGTGCATAGACAGGTCTGTCTGATACCTTCGCTGCAGAAGTAGACAACCCTGTCTACGGCCATTCCGGAATGTTGTCACCAGAGTCAGGACGCCCAGATGAGCGAGGCCAGAGCGCTGCCCATGGCAGGAAAAACTGTTCTGATCACCGGTGGTACCGGGGGGATCGGCATGGCCACGGCGCTGGGCCTGGCCGGGAGGGGAGCCCGGGTTGCCATTACCGGATGAAATCTTCACCGGGCGCATCTGGCGGCGGAGGAGATCCGGGCCGTCGCCGTGGCGCCCGTGGACGTATTCCTCGACCGGCTCAGGGAGGACAGCCCGGCACGGGTGGTCACGGTGTCCTCCGGTGCCCCGGCCATGGGCCGCCTGGACTTCGAGGATCTGCAGGCCGAACGGTCCTATTCGGGGCAGCGGGCTTACAACCAGTCGAAACTGGCGAACGTCCTGTTCACTTATGCCTTGGCGGCCAGCCTGTCCGGCACCGGTGTCACAGCCAACGTGCTGCACCCCGGAGTGGTAGCCACGGCGTTCGGGGCAGAGGACCCCGGCCGGCTGCAGAAAGTCATGACGCCGCTGGTCACACGGTGGATGAAGACCCCCGGGCAGGGTGCGCAGAAATCGATCCATCTCGCCTCCGCGCCTGAGCTCGAGCACGTGACCGGCCAGTATTTTGCCAACAGCAAAGCCAGGAAATCAACAAAGCGCAGCTACCGCCAGGCTGACGCGGACCGCCTCTGGCAGGTCAGCGCGGCACTGGTTGGTCTCGATTCAGATTCAGAAAGAAGCACAATCCTTCCATGACGTCACACCGCACCCTCGTCCTCGTCGCTCATCCTGATCTCGAGAGCTCGCGGATCACCGCGCACCTCGCCGAAGCCGTCAGCGGCCTGGACAACATCACGGTCCGGGACCTCTCCGCCCTGTACCCGGACCGCCGCTTCGACGTCGCCCGCGAGCAGGAACTCCTGCGCGGGCACGACACCATCGTCTGGCAGTTCCCGTGGCACTGGTACTCCGTGCCGGGCGTCATGAAGGAATGGATGGATCAGGTCCTGACCTACGGCTTCGCCTACGGGACAGGCGGGGAAGCGCTGCGCGGCAAGCGGCTCCAGCTGGTGCTCTCAACCGGCGGCCCCGAATCGTCCTACGCGCCGACGGGTCACAACCGTTACACGATGGCTGAGCTCCTACTTCCTTTGGACGCCACCGCGCACCTTTGTGGGCTGGAAATGGCTGAACCCCTCGTTCTGCACTCGGCACCCCGGGTGGAGCAGGAGGAATTGGAGCAGCACGCGGCCCGGTACCGTCAAGTGCTGGCGCCCGTAGGGGCAACCGCCGGGCACTGAACCGGAGGGGGCGGGCTTCCGGCGTTGGAAATCACGGCGGCTCTCCGTGGTGGATGCGCTCGTCGAGACGCCGCAGCGGCTCGCCGCTGCGGTTCCACTGCTCCGCGATGAATTCCGCGGCGATGGAAACCGCCGTCTCCTCGGGTGTGCGCGCACCCAGGTCAAGACCCACGGGACTGTGCAGCCTGGCCAGCTCGGCCTCGCCCAGGCCCGCCTCGCGAAGGCGGGCGATCCTGTCCGCATGGGTGCGCCGGGACCCCATGGCCCCGATGTAGGCGACGGGGGCGCCGCGGAGTGCCACCTCAAGGAGTGGAATATCGAACTTTGGATCGTGCGTCAGGACACACAAGACGGTGCGCTGGTCCACCAGGCCCCTGGCAAACTGTTCCGCAAGATAGCGGTGCGGCCAGGCGTTGACCACCTCCGCCGCGCCGGGGAACCTCGCTGGCGTCGCGAAGACCGGCCGGGCGTCACAGACGGTGACCCGATAGCCCAGAAAGGCCCCCATCCGCGCCAGTGCGGCGGCGAAGTCGATGGCGCCGAAGACAAGCATCCGCGGCGGCGGGGCGAAGCTTGCGAAGAAGAGCCGCATCCCGGTGTCGAGCCGCTCGCCGTCGGGGCCATAGCTCAGGATGCCGGTCCTGCCGGCGGCCAGGAAGCCCTGGGCGTCATCGCCGACGGCGCCGGTGCTGCGCGCGGAACCGAGATCACCCTCGACTCCGCCCGGCCTGACCACGAGGTGCCGGCCCACCCGGCTGCTGTCCGGATGCTCGATCACGGTTGCGACCCCCACCCGCCGCTCGGCTGCGATATCCTGCGCGACACCGGCGAGCTCGGGAAAGTAGTGGCGTGAGACCGGCTCAACGAAGACATCGATGATCCCGCCGCACGTCAGGCCTACTGCATAGGCGTCGTCGTCGCTGATCCCATAGCGCACGAGCACAGGCGTGCCGTCCTCTTTGACTCCGGTGGCGAGCTCATAGACGGCACCCTCGACGCAACCCCCCGAGACCGAACCGACCGCTTCGCCGTCGGCGGTGACCAGCATGGAGGCCCCCGGAAGCCGCGGGGCCGACTTGTATGCGCTCACGACCGTGGCCAGGCCGGCGGTGCTGCCTTCCTGCCAGCCCGGCATTATCGCCGCGAGGACATCACGCACCGGCGCGCCTCAGATCCTGCCGCACAGCCGGAGCATCCGGAACGCAGAACGCCGTCCCGCGAAGTAAGCAATGCACGCCACCACGGCCATCCCGCCGAGGACCTTTCCGGGGTGGGAAAGCTGTTCGGCGGCGACGCCCCGGGCCAGGCTCACGGCATCCAGGCTCCCGGCCGCGGGGGCCTCTCCGCCTGCACCCGGGGGAACGGACGGGGGAAGCGCAGGAGCCGTTTCGGGTGCCGGTGCGGCCGTCACAGCAGGAGCGGCAGCCTCCGATGCGGGCTGCGCCAGCATGGCCTGCAGGTTGCTGGCGAAGAGGGACATCATCTGCTCCGTGACGCTGCCGATCACGCCCTTGCCCATGGCGGCAGCTTTGCCGGAGAGCGAGAGTTCTGCGCTGACCGTGCCGCTCGTAGTGCCGCCGTCTTCGGCCAGGGCCAGGGTGAGCGTTGCCTCGGCCGTGCCCTGCCCGCGGGTCTCCTGCGCCTTGCCGCTGAGCACGGCACGGTGTTCACCCGCATCGCGCTCGACGACGTTCAGCAGGCCCCTGTACTGCATGGTCACCGGACCCAGCTTCACCGTCATGCCAACCTGGTAGGCGTCCTCTGAGAGCTTGCCCAGGATCTTCGCGCCCGGGAGGCAACCTGCCACGCGCTCGAAGTCCATGAGGGTGTTCCATACCTGCCCGATCGGTGCGACTACCGAGAAACCGCTGTCGATATGCATTAGTTCGTCCTTTGCCTCTCGCGTGATGACTGGCCTTCGCCGCTGATTGCGGCGGCCACCTCTGCCAAAGCTGTGTAGCTGTGTCCGCTCACGAAGGCGTCGCAGTAGGGCAGCGCCGCGGCCATCCCGCCCACCAGCGGCTCATACCGCGGCGCAGCCTTGCGCGGGTTCACCCAGATGATCCTGTACGCCAGTCTCCGCAACCGGGCCATCTGGGCCGCGACCTGCCCGGGATCGTCCTGGGCCCAGCCGTCCGAGAACACGACCACCACCGAGCCCCGGGCCAGTCCGCGGCGGCCGTGTTCGTCAATGAAGCGGTGGAGGCTCTCGGCGATCCTGGTACCGCCGGCCCAGTCGGGGGCGGCTGCAGCAGCCCGTGCCAGCGCCTGGTCGGGGTTGCGCAGCATGAGCTGGCGGGTCAGTCGGGTCAGGCGGGTGGAGAAGACGAAGGCCTCGGCCCCGGAGCCTGCCACCGCTCCCTGCAGGAGCGAGACGAACACGCGGGAGTATGGTTCCATCGAAGCGGAAACGTCGCACAGCAACACCAGCTTGCGCCGCTGCCGGCGGCGTCGGGCATAGAACAACAGCATGGTTTCGGAACCCGACCGCCGGGCCGCCCGCACCGTTGCCCGGACGTCCAGCCGGGCGCCGGTGTGCGCGGACCTGCGCGTGCGGCGGCTCAGGCGCACCGGCGTGGCCAGCAGCAGCTTGCCCGCGAGCCTGCGCACCTCGACGACTTCGTCGGCGGAGAGTTCCGCGAAGGACGTTTCGTGCAGGTGTTCTTCGGTGGAGGCCATGGCCAGGACGGCCTCCCTTCCGGCTCCGCTGCGCTCCGCGATGCTGTCCCTGCCTGCAGACGCGACCACCGGCTGGGACCGTGGCCGGGCGGGCGCACCCTCGGGCGCCCCCTCCGGCGCCGGTGCGGCCCCTGTGCGCGCCTCGGGCCCGGCCAAAGGTGCGGCGGCCGGCGCTGCGGGGCCGACCCGCTTCGCCGCCGGGGCGAATCCGCCGCTGAAGACAGCAGCAAAGACGGCATCAAACAGGGGCAACTGTTGCCGGGAGGACACAAGCACGATGCGGCTGCACCAGTAGAGCTGTTCGAGCCCGGCCGGCGGGATCAGCTGCAAGGCCTCGGCCAGCCGGGCAGCCCGGTCCGGCGAACATGACAGGCCGGCGCGCCGAAGTGCCGTAACGAACGCGGCAGACAATGCCGCTGCCTCAACGGTCGGCCGGAGAGTGCCCTCAGCCATGGGTACCCTCCACGAGCCAGGCTGCCCCGCGCGCGCCGACGAGCTCCAGGTCGTCGCGGTTCTTGACGATCGAGCCCAGGGTCTGTTCCGCTGTGGCGGCGTCTATCCGCTCGACGCCTAGGACGGCGAGGGCGGACACCCAGTCGATGGCCTCCGAGATTCCCGGCGGCTTGGCAAGGTCCAGGGTCCGCAGCCGGGTGATCGCGGCTGCCGCCTGCAGCGCCAGCGGGCCGCTGCTGGCCGGTACGCGGCGCCGCACGATCTCGGCGATGCGGGCGGGCCCCGGGTAGTCGATCCAGTGATACAGGCACCGGCGGGTCAGCGCGTCGTGCAGGTCCCTGGTCCGGTTGGACGTCAGGACGACGATCGGGGGATGGGTGGCCCGGATAGTGCCCAGCTCCGGGATCGTGACGGCGGCCTCCGCCAGCAGCTCAAAGTGAATGCCTCGAACTCCGCATCGGCGCGGTCGATCTCATCGAGCAGGAGGACCGCGGGGCGGGGCCCGGGATGCTCGATTGCCTGCAGCAGTGGCCGGCGCAGCAGATATTGCGGTCCGAAGAGATCGGTCTCCGTGACGGCGGCATCCCGGACCTCTGCCAGCCGGATCCCGAGGAGCTGGCGCTGGTGGTTCCATTCGTAGAGTGCCTCTCCGGCGTCGATCCCCTCGTAGCACTGCAGCCGGAACAGCGGGGTGTCCAGGGTCCGCGCCAGGGCCTTTGCGGCCTCCGTCTTGCCGACACCGGCTTCGCCTTCGAGGAGGATGGGCTGCGGCAGGCGGAGGGCAAGGAACAGCGCCGTGGCGAGTCCGACGTCGGCCAGGTAGTCGTCCCTGTCCAGCGCCGCCATCAGTGTGGCGACGTCCGGGACGCGCTGCTGTACATCTTCCTCCGCGCCGGGGCGCGCCACCGTCGTCATGCTCGCGCCTGCAGCTCGGCCAAAACCCGGCGGTAGTCATCTTCCGTGTCCACATCGAGGGGGACCGGGCCGGGGATGGCGACCTCCACGACGTCGGCCGCCCGCTGCTTCACCAGTTTCCAGACCCCCTTGTCCCCATGGAGGCCCGCAAGCTGCGGCAGGAGCCCTTGAGTGAACGCCATCGGGTGGCCTATCCCGTCCTCATAGCGGCACACCGCGATGCCGGTGCCACCCGCGCGGCCGGGCTGGCGGACTGCCAAGGCCCGGAGGAGGGCGTGCACGCTCCCGGCGCGGACGCCGGGCTGGTCGCCCAGCATGAGCACCACGGCCTCGATCTCCGGGTGCAGCACCGCCAGGGCCGTGGCTATCGAGGAGGAGCAGCCCTCGCCGAAGTCCGGGTTGACCACCACGTCGCAGCCTGTGGTACCGACGGTTTGCTGCACCTCTGCCGCTGCACCTCCAAGCGCCAGGACCGTCTGGGCGAAGCCGCAGTCCCGGGCAGTCGCCAGGACGGCATCGAGCAGGACGCCAGTGCCGTACGGGAGGACCTGCTTCGGCCGGCCGAGGCGCCGCGACGCCCCTGCCGTGAGGATAATTCCGGCGCCCCGGAACCCGGGCACCTGCGCCGCAAACGGCCCTGTGCCGGGCACCGGCCCCGGTTCACGTAGCGGGGGCATAGCGCTCAGGATCCTTGCGGAAGGCGGCACGGCAGCCGGGTGAGCAGAAGTAGACGGTCACGCCGTTGTGCTCAAGGTGGAGCGAGGAATCAACGGCCGGCACGGACATGCCGCAGACCGGGTCAACCGCGGTTTCCAGGGCCCCGGCTTCCGGGGACGCGGGCGATGCAGCCGTCGCGGTGCTCCGTGCCGTGTTCCGTTCGCTGATCAGCTCGGCAAGAATGGACAGCGCGACCTCCCCGGGGGTCCGCGCCCCGAGCGGGAGTCCCGCTGGAGTGTGCACCCGCGAGCGCAGGACGTCGTCGACGTCGAGCGAACCGAGCACAGCGGCCCCGCGGATCTCACTGGCCACGAGGGCAACGTAGGGCACCCCTGCCCGCAGGGCCGCTTCCAAGGCGCCCTCCTCGGCTTTGCCGTGCGAAGCGACGATCAGGGCAGCGTCGCCACCGAGGGGGCTGGACGACTCGCCGTCGGTCAGTTCCACGTCCAGCCCGACGCCGGCCCCAAGGCTCGCGAGGGCCTGGGCTACCGGGGTGGTGCCGACCACCACGACCCGCGGCGCGGGGATGCGGGGCTGGAGGAAGATCTCAATTGCCCCGCCGCTCAGGCACGGGTTGGAGACCTCGACGGCGCCCTCCTCGACAGTGCGGGACGGCTCGCCCGGCACGACGCGCAGCAGCAGCGGTTCCTGGTCCACCAAGGCCCTGAGGCTGTACTCCCGCACCGACGCCTCGACGCAGTTTCCTCCGACAAAGCCGAGGATTTCGCCGGTTCGGAGCACCAAAGCAGTGTCGCCGGCGTGCGCGCTGGTGGGCCGCTGGGCACGGACCACCGTGGCATGCACGAACGGCTCACGGCGGCCGGCGAGGTCATCGGCCCGGGCCGCGAGGGAATCTGCGGTAGCGGGCATGTCAGATCGGCGGCCTTGCCCGGCCCTGCATGGCGGCCCAGACGCGGGCCGGGGTGCAGGGCATATCCATGTGCGTGACGCCGTAGGGTGCCAGGGCATCGACAACGGCATTCACGATGGCCGGCGGCGAGCCGACCGTGGCGGACTCGCCGATCCCCTTCGCGCCGATCGGATGGTGCGGCGACGGGGTGACGGTAAACCCGGTCTCCCAGTCCGGCACCTCCATGGCCGTGGGGATCAGGTAGTCCATGAAGGACCCGCCGAGGCAGTTGCCGGCCTCGTCGAACTCGATGATTTCCATCAGGGCCATGCCGACGCCGTCGGTCAGGCCGCCATGCACCTGGCCTTCGATGATCATCGGGTTGATCCTGGTTCCGCAGTCATCCACGGCAATGAAGCGCCGGACCTTGACCTGGCCGGTGCCGGGATCGACGTCGACCACGCAGATGTAAGCGCCGAACGGAAACGTCAGGTTCGGCGGGTCGTAGGTGACCTCGGCGTCGAGGTTGCCGTCCACGCCTTCGGGCAGGGCCACCGTGCCGTGGGCGCCCATGGCGATCTCGGCGATGGTCTTCCCCACGCCCGGGTCGCCCTTGACGAACCAGCGGCCCTTCTCCCATTCCAGGTCCTCGGGGCGGGTTTCCAGCATCGCGGCGGCGATCAGCTTGGCCTTTTCACGGACCTTGCGGGCGACGAGCGCCACGGCGCCGCCGCTGACCGGGGTGGAACGGCTGCCGTAGGTGCCGAGGCCGAACGGCGTCTGGTCCGTGTCGCCGTGGACGACATCGATGTCCTCCGGCGGGATGCCGAGTTTCTTCGGCGACGATCTGCGCGAACGTCGTCTCGTGGCCCTGCCCCTGGCTTTGCACGGAGAGCCGGACGACGGCCTTGCCGGTCGGGTGGACCCGGAGCTCGGCGCCGTCGGCCATGCCAAGGCCCACAATGTCGAAGTGCTTGCGAGGTCCGGCGCCGACGACTTCGGTGAAGAAGGCCACGCCGATGCCCATCAGCTCGCCGCGGGCGCGCTTTTCCTTCTGCTCGCGCCGGAGGTCCTCATAACCGGCGAGCTGCATGGACAGCCGCGTGGCGGCCTCATAGTTGCCCGAGTCGTAGACCCAGCCTGTCTTGTTGGCGTACGGGAACTGCTCCGGCCTGATGAAGTTCTTCAGCCGCAGTTCAGCGGGGTCCATCTCAAGCTTCCGGGCCAGGATGTCCACCATCCGCTCGACCAGGTAGACGGCCTCGGTGACGCGGAAGGAGCAGGCGTAGGCGACGCCGCCCGGGGCCTTGTTGGTGTAGACACCCGTGACGCAGCAGTAGGCCGCCGCAAGGTCGTAGCTCCCGGTGAAGATGGAGAAGAAGCCGGCAGGATTCTTGGTCGGCTGCGCGGTGGCGTTGAACGCGCCGTGGTCGGCCGGGCGCTGGCGGAATACGCGCAGGAAATCGTCGGGCTCGCGGACCGGGCGCGGCGTGAGGTGGCCAACGCCACAACCGACGCCGGACGCCTGAAGATTGTCGCGACGGCGCCCTTTGCGGAACACGCCGCCGGACGGCTGCTGGATGTCTTTACGCGCCGTGTTCCCGGCGCAACCGTGGACGTGGTGGTCGAAGCCGCGGAAGACGTTGCCTCACTGCTGCTGGAGCGGGCTTATGACATCGCCCTCGGGGCCCGGCCGGCGCCGGCCAGTCCAGCCGCAGCCGACGGCGGCCTGGAGTCGGTCCCGTTCCTGCGGTATCAGCGGGTCTTCATTGTGGCGGCGGATCATCCGCTCGCCGCGCTGCACGGCCCGGTCGCGCTGCCCCAATTGCTCGGCAGACCGTGGTTTGCCGGGCCCGCCGGAATCCAGGAAAGCACCGAGGAAGGCCGATGGCTGGCGTCCATGGGGGTCGCTCCGGAGATCGTCCGGCTCAGCAGCGAAACAGACGCCCTCGCCGCCGTCAGGGCGGGCGAAGGAATCATGCTTGCCCTGGGGCACATCGTGCGCGCCGAAATCCGGAAGGGATCCCTGGCCCGGGTGCCGGTCGCCGGGACCCCGATCTCCGGTCTGTGGTGGGTCAGTACCCTGGACCGGCACCGGACCACCACGTTGGCACAGACCCTGCAACGGTTTGTCAGTTCGGCGGATGCCACGGCCGCGATGGTTGCCCCGGGCGACTCCCGCGGCCTCGAACGCCGCGGGTCCAAGTTCCATGTTGCGCTCTGGAGCTGATGCGGGAGCCGCTGTGTCGCGTTGCACATCGCGGGCGCGGGTGCTAACCCTTGAGGGGTAGAGGATCCGTTCACGCACCCACGAAGAGGAGTAGCCATGACTTTGTCCCGAGAGGAAGACAGCTCACTGCGGCACTGGAGCAGCCGGCTCATCCAGGCCCTGCAGATCCTGGATCTGGAAGTCGACCACGAAAAGATCGTCCAGGTTGCACAGGAGTCGGAGAAGGCCGTCGGCCCGCACGCCGACGCCATCAGCGCCTTCATTGTTGGCTACGCCGCCGGCACCGCGGCTACCAACGGCCGGAAGAGTACGCAGGAGGCCGTGCACGCCGCATCCAACAAAGTCATCGAGCTCTGCGAGCACGGGGAGGCTGGCGGCCCGGACGAAGAAGGCTGGACCAAAAGGGCCCAGTAAGGCCGGTTCGGCAAGGAGGAGGCCGCGTTCCCCTCGGGGAACGCGGCCTCTGCTCTGCTGGGGCCTTCACCGCGGGGCTTGTACGGCCCGGGTTTCCGCCGGGCCCCCGCGCCGCGAGACCCGGCTCAGGAAGCGCCGGGGTCAGCGGGTCCCAGGGTCAGGACACGCCTGGTGCGGCTGCATCTGCCGTTGCGGGGGGCGAATCCGCCGGTGTCTGGTCCAGGCTGGGTTCGAGCCGGACAATCACCGCTTTGGATATCGGAGTGTTGCTGCCTTCAGCCGTGTGGTTCAGCGGCACCAGCACGTTGGCCTCAGGGTAGTAGGCAGCCGCACAGCCACGGGCGGTGGGGTAGGAAACCACCCGGTACTTGCGGAGCACCCGTTCCACACCATCCTGGTATTCTCCGCGGATATCCACGTACTGCGCGTCGGCCAGGCCCAGTTCAGCGAGGTCCTCCGGGTTGACGAACACCACGTGGCGTCCCTTCTTGATGCCCCGGTAACGGTCGTTGTGCGAATAGATCGTGGTGTTGAACTGGTCGTGGGAACGCATGCTCTGCAGGATCAACGTGCCGGCGGGGCGCTCCACGTGTTCGAGCTCGTTGACAGTGAGGACGGCCTTGCCGGTCGGCGTCGGGAACGTGCGGGAGTCGCGGGGGCCGTTCTCCAGGATAAAGCCGCCGTCCTGCCGGATCCTTTCGTTGTAGTTTTCGCAGCCGCCCACCACGCGCGAGATGTGATCCCGGATGAGATCGTAGTTCCTCTCAAAGCCGTCCCAGTCGGCTTTGATCTTGTCGCCCACGACTGCCTTGCCGAGGCGGCTGATGATGGCCGGCTCGGAGAGCAAGTTGTGCGAAACGGGTTCAACCTTGCCCCAGGACGGATGCACTGCGCAGACGGTGTCCTCCACCGACACGAACTGGGGTCCGGACTCCTGGATGTCGATCTCGGTGCGGCCCATGGTCGGCAGGATCAGTGCTTCCCGGCCGGTCACGGTGTGCGACCTGTTCAGCTTCGTGGAGATTTGGACCGTCATCTCGGTGTTTTCCATGGCGGCCTCGGCGGCGTGGGTGTCCGAGATGGCAGCCACGAGGTTGCCGCCGAGGGCCACGAAGGCCTTGATCTCGCCGTCGCGCATCTTGTTGATGGTTTCGACGGCGTCGGCGCCGTGGTCGCGGGGCGGTTCGAAACCGAACTCCTCGCCGAGGGCGTCCATGAACGACTGCGGCATCTGCTCCCAGATTCCCATGGTGCGGTCACCCTGGACGTTGCTGTGCCCGCGGATGGGAGAGGCTCCGGCGCCTGGCTTGCCGATGTTCCCGCGCAACAGGAGAAGGTTGATGATCTCCTTGATGGTGGCGACCCCCTTCTTCTGCTGGGTGATCCCCATGGCCCACGTGATGATGACCTTCTCGGCCTTCAAGTAGCGGGCGGCGAGCTCATCGATGTCCTCCGTGCGCAGGCCTGTCGCCTCCAGCACTGCCTGCTCGTCGAGTTCGCCCAGGTGCGCCCGGAGCTCCTCAAGACCTTCGCAGTGCTCAGCCAGGAACGCGTGGTCCAGGACCGTTCCGGGGTTCCTGGCCTCCGCATCGAGCACCCTCTTGGAGACGGCCTGCAGCAGTGCCATGTCGCCGCCAATGCGGATCTGCAGGAACTGGTCGGCGATCTGGACGCCGTGGCCGATGACTCCGTTGACCTGCTGCGGGTTCTTGTAGCGGCGCAGGCCCGCCTCCGGCAGGGGATTGACGGCGACGATTTGACCGCCGTTGTGTTTGCAGTTTTCAAGTTCGGTCATCATCCGGGGGTGGTTGGTGCCGGGGTTCTGGCCCATGATGATGATGAGGTCCGCGTTGGCGTAGTCGTCGAAGCTGACGGTGGCCTTGCCGATGCCGATGGTCTGGCCCATGCCCCAGCCGGAGGATTCGTGGCACATGTTGGAGCAGTCGGGCAGGTTGTTGGTGCCGTAGCCGCGGGCGAACAGCTGGTAGAGAAAGGCCGCCTCATTCGAGGCGCGGCCGCTTGTGTAGAAGACGGCTTCGTCCGGGGATTCCAGGCTCTTGAGCTTGTTGCCGAGGATCTTGATGGCCTCGTCCCAGGTGACCGGTTTGTAGTGGTCCTCGCCGGCCGCCTTGTAGACAGGCTCCGTGAGCCGGCCCTGCATGCCGAGCCAGTATTCGGTGCGGCTGCGCAGCTCGCTGACGGAATGCTCCGCCCAGAAACTGCTGGGAACCACGATCTGCGTCGCTTCCCACGTGACGGCCTTGGCACCGTTTTCGCAAAACTCGAACGCCTTGCGGTGATGCGGGTCCGGCCAGGCGCAGCTCGGACAGTCGAACCCGTCCTTCTGGTTCATGGCCATCACGGTCTTGCGGGTACGGTTCAGGCCCATCTGTTCGAGAGCCGGCTTCATGGAATGGTAGACGCCCGGAATGCCGGCCGCCCAGCTCTTCGGCCCGTCTTCAACCACGAGGTCTTTTTCGTCAAATTCCTCGATGTGAGGAGTCTTGCGGGTCACGGTGAACTTCCCTTCTGCCAACACCACCGGATGGGGGTGCGCTGATCTGCCACTACGCACGATACCTTCAGGCCTATCAGCTTGCCCGGAGCGCCGCAAGCGATCCGCCCGGTCCTGGCAAATTCGGACGGCCGCCCGACGGACCCCGGCAGCCCTGTCCTCCGGCCGCAGCCACGAACCGCGGGCTACCGTCGGGCCGTGAGGATGCCCTGGATTTCGCGGCGCAGGACCTTGCCGATGAGGGACCGCGGCAGCATCTCGAGGACTTCGACCCGGCGCGGCACCTTGTAGGCCGCCAGGTTCTTCCGGGCGAAGGCCAGGAGCGCCCCGGCGTCGAGGGCGGTCCCCGGAGCCTGGACCACCGCCGCCACCACGTCCTCGCCGCCTCCGGGGCGGGGCAAGCCCACCACCGACACCTCCACAACGCCCGGATAGTCGGCCAGGACGTCCTCGACTTCCGAGGGCGAGACGTTGAACCCGCCGGTGATGATCAGTTCCTTGATCCGGTCCCGGATGGTGACGAAATAGTCCTTGTCCACATAGACGATGTCGCCCGTGCGGAACCAGCCGCCCTCCAGGAGCACATTTTCGGTTTCCGCCGTGCGGTTCCAGTAGCCGGAGAAAACCTGCGGCCCGCGGATCAGGAGTTCGCCCTCCTCGCCCGGGGCGCGGTCGATCAGCACGTTCTGCGGGTCCACCACGCGGATATCCGTCAACGGGAACGGCACTCCCACGGTCCCGGGCTTCCGGCTGGGACCGAAGGGGTTGCCCAGGGCGATGGGGGAGGTCTCGGTCATCCCGTAGCCTTCGATCAAGTAGCCGCCGGTCGCTTCTTCCCAGGTCTTCACGGTCGACGCCGGAAGGTTCATGGCCCCGGAAATGGAAAAGCGGATACTGGCCAGCGAAACGCCGCGCTCGGCCGCGGCGGCAGCGATCCGGTCGTAGATAGGGGGCACGGCCGGGAGGAACGTGGCAGGTGACTTCCTGAGGGCCCTCAACACAAGGTCGACGTCGAACTTGGGAAACAGCACGAGTTTCGCGCCGATGCTCAACGCAAACGTCATGCACAGGGTCAGCCCGTAGGCGTGGAACATGGGCAGGACCGCATAGACGGTTTCTTTGCCCTCTTTCAACCCGGGCACCCACGCCCGCCCCTGTGCGGCGTTGGCCTGCAGATTCGCGTGGGTGAGCATGGCGCCCTTGGGCTGGCCCGTGGTGCCGGACGTGTACTGGATGACGGCGAGGTCCTGGGCTGATGGGCGGGGGTGTTTCTTCTTCAGCACCCCCGCCTCGAAAAGTTCCTTCCACGGCAGGACCGGGCGGGGGACCGGCCCTGGGTGCGTCCGGCCCGTGACTTTTCCCGCGGACAGGGCAGCGCGTGCCTTCCGCGCCGCGGGCAACGGAAGCCGCAGCGCGACCCGCTGAAGCAGCGGCATCGCCGGGATCAGCTCCACGGAGACAATCTTTGTCAGCCCGACGTCGGCCGGCAGCTGCCGCACCCGGTCCACGGCCTTGTCCCAGACGACAGCCACAGTGGCCCCGTGGTCCTCGAACTGGTGCCGCAGCTCGCGGTCCGTGTACAGCGGGTTGTGTTCCACGACCACGGCGCCAAGGCGCAGCACGGCGTGGAAGGCAATGATGTGCTGCGGGCAGTTCGGCAGGACGAGCGCTACCCGGTCCCCGGCCTTAACACCCAGCTCCTTCAGCCCGGCGGCCGCGCGACTGATCAGCGAGCCCAGTTCGCGGTAGCTGGTCTGCGCCCCGAAAAACTCCAGGGCCGGTTTGGACCCGTAGCGCCGCACGGACGCGTCCATCAAGTCCGCGAGGGAGCCCTTGGGGAGCGCCAGGTCCGTGGGAACGCCCGGGCTGTAGAGGGCGGTCCAGGGGCGGCCCGGGTGCGCCGGTCCCCGGGTGGATTTCTTGCTCATGGTGTGTCCTTGCCACTGGGGGTGCGCCGATTCCGGCGTCCGGCTCTGCGCCCGAAAACGCCTGTCCGGAAATCCTACCGGGGCGCAGGAGGCGGTCCCGGACGTGACTTTTGGCCCTAGGGGCGGACCCGGCTTGAGCGGAAGCTTGGGGGTACATCGGGATGCAGCGGTCCAGCGGGTTCTCGTCCGTGCACCCGTCGTGGCCCTGTCAGCCCGTTGCCGGACGGACACGGGCACCGGAACGGGAGCACCATGAAACACCAGCAGCCGAGCCTGAAGTTCCTTGGAGCGACCGATACCGTCACCGGCTCCCGCTACCTGGTCGAATCCGGGGGCACACGCGTGCTGGTCGACTGCGGACTTTTCCAGGGCTACAAACGCAGCCGCGACCGCAACCGCGCCCCCTTCCCGGTCCCGCCCCAGTCCATCGACGCCGTCGTCCTGACGCATGCGCACCTGGACCACACCGGCTACGTTCCTGCACTGGTCCGTGACGGGTTTGCCGGGCCCGTCCACGCCACGGACGGCACCACGGACCTATGCAAGCTCATCCTCCCCGACAGCGGGCACCTGCAGGAGGAGGAAGCCAGGTACGCGACACAGCGGGCATCATCCAGGCACAGCCCGGCCCTGGCTTTGTACACGGCCGCTGATGCGGTCAAGTCGCTGAACAGCTTCAGGGTCCACGGCTTTGACGATCCCCTGGAGCTCGGCGGCGGCATTGAATTGACGTTCGTGCCTGCGGGCCACATCCTCGGCGCCGCACAGGTCCATCTCCGGATCGGCTCCCACTCGGTGCACTTCACGGGGGACCTGGGCCGCGCCGATGACCCCTTCATGTACCCGCCCCGGCCGCTCGGCGGGGTGGGCGTCCTTGTGACTGAATCGACCTACGGCAACCGGGAGCACTCTGCCGAGGATCCGGAGAAGCAGCTCGGGGAGATCATCACCCGCGTCGCGAAACGGGGCGGGGTCATCATGTTCGCCGCGTTCGCCGTCGGCCGGGCGGAGACGCTCATGCTCTTCCTGTCCCGGCTCCGCAGGAAGAACGCGATTCCGGACATCCCCGTGTACCTGAACAGCCCCATGGCCATCGACGCCTCCGGGATGTACCAGCGGCACCGCGAGGAGCACCACCTCAAGCAGGATGAATACGAGAACATGTACAAGCTGGCCAAGCTCGTCCGGACGGTGGACGACTCCAAGCTCCTGAACCTGCGGGGCGGTCCGATGATCATCATCTCGGCCAGCGGCATGCTCACTGGTGGACGAATCCTGCACCACGTGGCGACCTACGGCCCGGATCCGAAGAACGCCATCATCCTCAGCGGTTTCCAGGCCGGGGGCACCCGGGGGGCCGCGCTCGCCGCCGGCGAGCGCGAACTACGCATCTACGGCGAGGACGTCAAAGTCCGGGCTGAAGTCATCCAGATGGAAAGCCTTTCCGCCCACGCGGACGCCAATGGCATCATCGCGTGGATGAAGGCAGCAGAGAAGGAGCCTCGCATGACCTACATCACCCACGGCGAGCCCGACGCGTCCGATGCCCTGCGCATCCGGATCCAACGCGAACTCGGCTGGCGGGCGAGGGTTCCCGAACACCTCGAAAAGATCTCGATCGGGGACCCCCGATGAATCCCGTCGCCGTCACCAAAACCTCGGTCCTGCAGGAGATCCACGCCCTCGCCGGACCGCTCAAGACGGACAGGGACCTGAACGGGCTGGTCCGGCGTGCCGCGGACTGCCGCTTCGTCGCCATCGGCGAAGCCTCGCACGGCACGCATGAGTTCTACACCTGGCGGGACACGCTCAGCAGGCGGCTCATCGCGGAGGAAGGCTACAACTGGATCGGCGTGGAGGGGGACTGGCCCGACTGCTGGCGCATCAACCGCTGGGTCCGCGGCCAGGACGGGCACAACCAGGGTGTCCACGCGTTGCTGGCCGGGTTCGAACGCTGGCCTACGTGGATGTGGGCCAATGAGGAAGTGGCCGCCTTCCTCGACTGGCTGCGTACCTGGAACGCGGGACGTCCGATGGATAAGCGCGTCGGTTTTTACGGACTCGACGTCTACTCCCTGTGGGACTCGTTGCGCGAGATCATCGGCTGGCTTGAAGAGCACGTCCCGGACGCCGTCCCAGCGGCCATGCGCGCCTGGCAGTGCTTCCTGCCCCACCACGAGGACCCGCACAAGTACGCGTGGAGCACGCGGCTCGTGCCGCAGTCCTGCGAGGCCGACGTCGTCGCCCTCCTGACCGAGGTCAGGAACCGGGTCTTCAGCCCCGGCATCCATGACGAGGACGCCTTCGATGCCGTGCAGAACGCCGAGGTCGCCGCGAACGCGGAGCACTACTACCGGATCATGGTCCGCGGGGACCGGCAGTCCTGGAACATCCGCGACCACCACATGGCGGACACCATTGACCGCCTCAGCCGGCACCTCGGCGCGGCGTCGAAAGGGCTCATTTGGGAGCACAACACGCATGTCGGCGATGCGCGTGCGACGGACATGGCGCAGGACGGCATGGTCAACGTCGGGCAGCTGCTGCGCGAACGGCACGCCGGCGACGGCGTCATGCTGGTGGGCTTCGCGTCCCACCGCGGATCCGTGCTGGCCGCCGACGCCTGGGGGAGCCCGGAGCGAATCCTCACGGTGCCGGAGGCGCGTCCGGGCAGTCACGAGGACTTCCTGCACCAGTCCCTGGGCGTTCCCGCCGTCCTCGAGTTCGGCGACGACAGGTCCGGTCCGTGGCTCTCCACCTGGCTGGGCCACCGGGCAATCGGCGTCGTCTACCACCCGGAGAGGGAGCTCGGAAACTATGTCCCGACCCGTATGGGGGAACGCTACGACGCCCTGATCTGGCTGGAACACACGGCGGCATTGCGCCCGGTCCATCATGAGGGGCCACCCCGGGAGCCCGAGTTCGAGACCGAGCCCAGCGGCTACTAGGCCAGGCCACGGCGGCTGTGACGGCTGTGAGGGCTTATGGCCCTAACTGGTGTTCGGCCGGCGAAGCACACTGAAGTGTCGGCAGCCTGTGGATACTGCCGGCCGGATCATGCGATACACAGATCACGACACAGCTCACGCGACGGAAAAGAGCAGGATTCAGAATGAACAAAGCAATCGTCGTCGGTATCAACGGGTCTGCGGGAAGCGAGGCCGCGCTGGCGTGGGCCCTCCAGCGCGCGGCCCGGCAGAAACTCCCCATTGTCGCCGTCCACGCAGTGGATGACCGGTGGATGTCCCCGGACTTCCAGTACCACGAACTCATCCGGGAAGCGGGGATGGAGCTGCTCCAGAAGGCGCAAACCAGCGCCCACGAGAAGGTGCCCGGCGTCGAGTTCGACATCCAGCTCCGCCACGGCAGTGCCGGTTCGGCGCTCCGCGAGGCCTCCAAGGAAGCCTCCCTGGTGGTCATCGGTACGCACGACAAGCACTGGCTCGATGGCGGTCCCGTAACGGACCGCGCCCTGCAGGTTGTCTCCGGTTCGGACAGCCCCGTCGCCGTGATCCCGCCTGATCGGGGCACGGGCAACAAAGGCGTTGTAGTGGGCGTGGACGGATCCGAGGAGTCCCTGCAGGCGGTCTCGCTGGCCGCCGCCGAGGCAGACAGGGAGGGCGACGAGCTGACCGTTGTACTCGCCTTCCGTAGCCCGGCGAGGTGGGTGGAGAGCGCGATGCCCTCCAGCGGTCTCGCCGAGACGATCGTCGAGGAGGACCGGATAGTCCTCGGCGAATCGGTGGCCGGGCTGACGGACAAGTACCCGGATCTCGTCATCAACCAGCGCCTCGAAACGGACACGGAACCGGCGAAGGCCCTCGTGGACATCGCATCAAACGCGCGGCTTCTGGTGGTCGGCAGCCGTGGCCGCGGTGGCTTCTCCCGCCTGGTGCTGGGTTCCACGGCCCACGCTGTGCTGCTGAACGTGCCATGCCCCACCATCGTCACCAAGGTCCACAAGGTCAAGCACGAGGATTGACGCGGGGCCGGGACCCTGCTTACCTGCCGGCTCCGATCACGGCATGCACGGAAAGCCCCCTTGCGAAAGGGGGCTTTCCGTGCCCATGAACGGCGCCCTGCTCGTCCAGGAACGCGGGTTGCCCGGGCTTCGGGTTTCGTCGACCCGGGGACGTGGGCAGGCTCTTGAGACTGGTCAGGGCGGGTGGGACGATGAAGCGGTGGATCCCTTCTTCAATTTCGTCAGCCACAATTGGTGGCTCATCTTTCCCATGAGCGGACTGATCGGGGGATGGGCGCGGTCGTGGTCCAGGGCCAGCGAACGGCGCCACCGCCGCCGGATGGAACTGTACAAACTCCGGAACCAGTCGGCCGAGGCAGCCCGGGCCAGCGAGTCGGACGTGCTTGCCCTGATGAGCGCGCACGACGCCGTAAACCGGCGCTGGCTGGACTACGAGCTGGACGTGGGGAAACTCATCGACTTTCCGGTCATGACGGATGTCCGCGAACCCCTTACCGTGGCCTTCCTCCGCGCCAAGCGGGAGGCAGACGGTTTGCGCCCCGCAGCCCCAGGAGACATCACGACGCCGGCACGCCTGGCGGAGTACCGGGCGGCGGTCAACGGGTTCGAGCTGGCTTTCGACGTCGCCGAAAGGGAAGCCCTGCGGATCAAGGACAGCAAGTTCAGTGGCCCGGAACGCCAGCGGTTGGACACGGCCCGGAAGCTCCTGCGGATCGCCTCCGACAGCGCGGCCACGCCGGCCGAACGGCAGACAGCGTACAAGCGCGCCCGGCGGGAACTCGATGGCCTGATAGTGCTGCCGGAAGCCACCGTCGCGGCCCTCGAGGACAAGATTGCTGCCATGATCGGCTCCGGCCGGACCACGGATCTCCAGCAGCGCTGAATCATCCTGCCCGATTCACCCTGCTGCGTTGCGTCAGGCTCAAATCCATGTGGGGGCGGCAGGAACCCGGCCGCCACCGTTGGGGGAAGCTTCCGTGCCGGGCCCGACGGCGGTCACGCCGCGGGTGCCGCGGCCAGCTGCCCATTCGACGACGGCGGGGAGCGTTCCCGAGACAATGGTCGGGGACGCCGCGGAGGTGCCGCCGAAAACGGGTTCCGGGTCCTGGCCGGTGACCTTTACCACGAGCCCGGCGTCGCTCCCGCGGTTCTTCCAGGCGCCGGTGATGTCTGCCAGCAGCCTGCGGAGCACGGGTTCCGGGATGTCCTGGAAGCTAGCGCCGTTGTCGAGGTCTACGGCGTGGATCCACACTTCGCGGGTGCGCATCCAGACCGTTTCGGTGGCGGGTACTTCCCGGCCTTGGATGGTCCGGACCGTGCGGTGCCAGGCGTCCTCGGGCAGGTCCCGCCATTCGACGTTCAGGTGCACGGCGGAGTGGTCGAAAAGGTGCCGCAGCGCGATCGGGGACAGCGTGGCGCCGAAACCGATTTCGTGGTCCCGGACCTCGGTGGAGGGATACATGGGTGTTTCCACTCCGGTGGCAGCCCACTCGACGAGCCGCGCGATGGCGCGGGCGTTGTAGCCGATGTGGGCGGTGATGTGGCGGCGGGTCCAGCCCGGCAGCAGCGACTCGCCGTCGAGCTCCGCGTCGCCCAGCTCGTTGAGCTTGCGGGCGAAGAACGCGGTGCCGCGCCGGGCCTGCAGCAGCGCGCCGAGCAGGTCCGGATCCGTCGTCTGGTCCTGGCGGGCGACCATCAGGCTTCCTTGATGACGCGGTTCGTCAGCTGGCCCAGTCCTTCTATGGTGGTGACCAGGACCTGGCCCTCCTGCAGGTAGCGCTTGGGGTCCTGGGCGTGGCCGACGCCGCCGGGGGTGCCGGTGGCGATCACATCTCCCGGGTTCAGCGTGATGATGGTCGAGATATAGGAGACCAGGTATTCCGGGGTGAAGACGAGGTCCCCGGTGGGGGTGCTCTGCTGGACTTCGCCGTCGACCGCGGAGGTCATCAGCGGCCCGGCGGTGAATTCGTCCTTCGTGACCAGGGCGGGCCCGAAAGGGGTGGACTTCTCCCAGGTTTTTCCCTGCAGCCACTGGACGGTGCGGAACTGGTAGTCGCGCATGGACACGTCGTTGAGGACGGCGTAGCCGGCGATGTGGTCCGCGGCGTCGGCTTCGGTGATCCGGCGGCCCGTTTTGCCGATGATGACGGCGAGTTCGGCTTCCCAGTCGACGGTGTCGGATTCCTGCGGGAGGGCCAGGTCATCGTTGGGGCCGATGAGGGATTCGGAGTACTTCGCGAACAGGGTGGGGAACTCGGGGACGTCCCGGCCCATTTCCTTGATGTGGTTGCGGTAGTTGTGGCCCACGCAGATGATCTTGCCGGGGGAGGGGACGACGGCGGCCAGGTCCGCGCCCTCGAGCGCGTGCGTGGCGCCGTTGGCGGCCTTCGCGGTTTCTTCCCAGTCGGGGCTGCGGAGCAGTTCCCCGACGTCGGCGAAGCCGCCGATTTCGGTCAGGGTGGTCCCGTCCTGGCGGACAGCCGTGGTTACTGTCTTGTCCCCAGCAGAGGTGCGGAGGGTGAGGAGTCTCATTTACTTGCGTCCTTCGGTGTAGGTGCGGTTGAAGTTCAGCCGTTCGAAAATGGGGGCGTCGCTGAAACGGAACAAGTCGAACCCGGTGTGGGAGCCGGTGTCTGCCTGCAGGGCCGCCTGGAGGGACCACTGGGTCCAGGAGGGGACGACGAAGAGGTCGCCCTTCGCCAGGGTCCGGGTTTCCCCGTTCAGGACCACCGTGCCGGAGCCTTCGAAGACCTGCCAGACGCTGGAGCCGACCTCGCGGAGGGCCGCGGTGGTGGCGCCGGGGCGGAGGCGGTGGAATTCGGCGCGGATGGTCGGCATGACGTCCCCGCCGGTGGTGGGGTTGGTGTAGCGGACGGCGGCGTGGCCCTGGGAGACGGTGGCCGGGTGGCCTTCGTCCTCGAGGAGGAGCTGTTCGGTCAGGGCCCGGTCCGTGTATTCCCAGCGGTACGCCGCGATGGGGGAGCTCGTGGTGTCATCCAGCCCGGAGAGGGGGCGCAGGCCCGGGTGGGCCCAGAGCCGTTCGGAGCGGGAGATGTCCGGGGTGGCCTCGTCGGTGACGCGTTCGGTGCCGAACTCGAAGAACCCGGCGTCGGCGTAGTGCACGAACGGGATGTCCAGGCCGTCGATCCAGGCCATCGGCTGATCGGTGTCGTTATGGTGGCCGTGGAAGTTCCAGCCCGGGGTCAGCAGGAAATCCCCGCGGGACATCCGCACCGGGTCCCCGTTCACGACCGTCCAGACCCCTTCGCCCTCGACGACGAAGCGGAACGCGTTCTGGGAGTGGCGGTGTTCCGGGGCGGTTTCCCGGGCACCAAGGTACTGGATGGCCGCCCACAACGTCGGGGTGGCGTACGGCGTCCCGGCCAGGCCCGGGTTCGCCAGGGCAATGGCGCGGCGTTCCCCGCCGCGGCCCACCGGCACCAGATCCCCGGCCCGGGCCGCCAGCGGGTAAAGGTCGCTCCACCTCCAGACGTGGGGGACTGCGTTCGGGGCCGGGACCATCGGCATCAAATCCGCGATCTCCGTCCACAACGGAATCAGGTTCTCCCGGTCAAAATCCCGGTACAGCTCCTTGAGCTGGGCAGCCTCTTCGGGCGTCGGCTCCGGGGCAGTGTGCCCCGCGGCCACTGATTCATGAGTCGTGTTGTCGGCGCTGATGGACACGTGGGCCTCCTCGGTAGGTCAGAACAGTTCTTTGGCGTAGTACGACTCTACGGATCCCGGTGTGTGACCCCCAGCATATTCTGCCAGTCAGAATTGCCATCCAACTGACTCGCAGTTAAGGCCGTTATGAGCCCTCAAAACGGCCTTAACTGCGAGTCAGTTGGGCTGCCTGACTCAGTCCGGATCGGCGGGATTGGCGGCGATGTCGATCTCCAGCTGGCGGCAGCATTCGCGCAAAGCGGGGACCAGTCCGGCGTCGAATACGCTGCGGAACCGGGTGGCCGGCGTGGCGACGCTGAGCGCCCCCACCACTTCGCCCCGCCCGTTGTGCAGGGCGATACCGAGGGCGCTGACTCCTTCCTCCGTGCCCTCGAAGTTGGCGGCAAACCCATTGCTCCGGATCGCCTCGAGTTCACGGAGGAAGGCCGTGTATTCACTGTCCGGAATGACGTCGCCGCCGATTTCAGCGTTGTTGCTGCGGAACAGCTGCTCGATCATGGACGGCTCCAGTTCCGCCAGCATCGCCTTGCCCCCCGAGGTCTTGTTGGCAGGCATCACCGTGCCCTGCCGGTCACCCACCCGCAACACGTTGTTTCCTTCCACCGTGGCCAGGAACCGGACTTTCGTGCCCACCCGCACCATGAGGTTCACGGTTTCGTTGAGCTGGCCGGACAAAACCTCCATATGCGGCTGGGCGATCCTGCGCAGCAGCCTCGTCCAGCTCAGTCCCGCCGGGCCCACGCCCATCGCCGGCCCGGGCACATATCGGCGGTTCTCGTCCTGGACGGCGAAGCCGCGGTAGACAAGCATCGCGAGAAGCCGGTGCGCAGTGGACGGCGCCACGCCGAGCTCTGAGGCCGCATCCTTGAGCCGCAGCGCTCCGCCGTCGCGAAGTAACTGCAGCAGCTGCAAGGCGTTGTCTACCGCTTCAACCGAATACGTCGGCCGTTTCTGTGCCGGCCGCCTCGCGGCCTTGGCTGACGGGTTGTTCTGCACATCAGAATTGTATTGTGGTTCGTCGACGCCCGCCACGAAAGTAGTGGTATGAATCACAAACCTTCCGCTGCAGCGCCGGAGCGGCCCGCACCAGGCATCGCCATTTCCACGACCGAGGATGGGCCGGCATTCCGGTCTTCCCGGGCATCGGCCGCGGCCGTACTCGTCTGCTGGCTCCTCGTAGTTTTCGACGGATACGACCTGATCGTCTACGGCACCGTCCAGTCCTCCCTGATCTCCCAAACCGGCTGGGGCCTGACGAAGGCCACAGCCGGGACTATCGGGTCCATGGCCTTCCTGGGCATGATGATCGGAGCCATCTTCGCCGGACGCATGGCCGACTCCTGGGGCCGTCGCCGCACCATCCTCGGCTGCGCGATCGTCTTCTCCGTCTTCACCATCCTGTGCGCCTTTGCCCCCAACGCTCCCGTCTTCGGTGCCATGCGCCTCATGGCCGGGATTGGACTCGGCGGCCTCGTGCCATCGGCCAACGCCCTGGTCGCCGAACTCGTCCCCGACAAGTGGCGCTCCACGATCGCAACCCTGATGATGTCCGGCGTGCCTATCGGCGGCTCCGTCGCCGCCCTTGTGGGCATTCCGCTGATTCCGGCCCTCGGCTGGCCGGCCATGTTCCTGGTCGCCGTCGTCGCACTGATGGTGGTTGTCCCGCTCGGCCTGCTCTATCTTCCGGAAACGCTGGCCCCGGCCGGCACGTCCGCGGCGGGCGACCCCGCGATCAAGGAGCCGGCCGGCTTCGCGTCGCTCCTGCGTGCCCCCTACCTCGGGATCAGCGTCCTGTTCGCCCTGGCAACGCTGGCCACACTCTTCGCCTGGTACGGCCTCGGGACGTGGCTGCCTAACCTGATGCAACTGGCGGGGTACAACCTGGGGTCTGCTTTGACCTTCGCCCTCGCCCTGAACCTCGGCGCGGTGGCCGGTTCGGTCCTCACCGCCTGGGCCGGCACCCGCTTCGGTCCGGCGCCGACCGCCATCGCCGCAGCCGCCGTCGCCGCGGGCGCCCTCGTGGTGCTCGTCAGCGGCCCGTCCGTCATGGTCGTCTACCTCATGCTCGTCCTGGCCGGCATCGGCACCCACGGCACGCAGTGCCTGGTCATCGCCGCGGTCGCCGGACACTATCCCGGACACCTCCGGGGAACCGCCCTGGGCTGGGCCCTGGGCGTCGGCCGGATCGGCGCCGTCGCCGCACCGCAGGTCGGTGGCCTGCTGCTGGCCGCCGGGCTGGGCGTCAACTCGAATTTCCTCGCCTTCGCCGGCGCAGCCGCCATCGCCGCAGTGCTGCTCGCCGCCATCGGCATCAAGCTGAAGGCACGAGCCTCACATCCGGCCTCCATCTCACCCTCAATCCCTCAAGGAGCAAGCAATGTCTGAGCACGCCACGTCCACCGATGTCCTCGTCATCGGAGGGGGAATGGCCGGCCTGGCCGGAGCCCTCGCCCTGCGTGAAAACGGCGCCGACGTCACCCTCGTGGAGCGGGCCCCGGAATTCGGTGAGGTCGGCGCGGGCCTGCAGATGGCCCCGAACGCATCCCGCGTGCTGAAGCGCTGGGGCCTGCTCGAAAAGGCACTCGAAATCGGTGTCCAGCCCAAGCACCTCGTCTTCCGCGACGCCGTGACCGGCGAGGAACTCACCCGTCAGACGCTGGGCGCCGAATTCGCGGAACGCTACGGCGCTCCGTACGTTGTGATCCACCGCAGCGACCTGCACCGCGTCCTGCTCGAAGGCTGTGAGGCGGCGGGCGTCAAGCTTGTCAACGACGTCCTGGTCGAGAGCGTGGAAACCGTGAACGGCCGTGGGGTTGCCCACACCGCCGCCGGCGTGGACTACGAGGCCGACGTCGTGATCGGCGCCGATGGCCTGAAGTCCACCCTCCGCCCGCTCGTGGCGGACGACGCCCCCGTGCCGTCCGCCTACGTGGCCTACCGCGGCACCGTCCCCATCACGGAGAACACACCCAAGGCCGACCTCGAAGATGTGATCGTCTACCTTGGACCGGACTGCCACCTGGTGCAGTACCCCCTGCGGAAGGGTGAGCTGTTGAATACGGTGGCCGTCTTCAAATCCGCATCGTTCGAGCGCGGCGAGGAACAGTACGGCGGCGTGGACGAGCTCGAGGCAGCCTACAGGGACTGCGTCCCGGCCGTGCAGGAAGCGCTGAAGAACCTGGCCACCGGGATCCGCTGGCCCATGTACGACCGCGACCCGATCGAAAACTGGGTCGCCGGCCGGATGGTCCTCATGGGTGACGCTGCCCACCCCATGCTGCAGTACCTCGCCCAGGGCGCCTGCCAGGCCCTGGAGGACGCAGCGGTGCTGCAGGACGCCAGCCACGGCACGGTGTTCACGGCTGAGGGCATCAACCCGGCGGCCTGGGAGGATGCGATCCGGGACTTCAACGCCCAGCGCGCCGGACGCACGGCCAAGGTCCAGCGCACAGCCCGTATCTGGGGTGAATCCTGGCACGTTTCGGGTCTCGCCCGCGTCCTGCGGAACCTGCTGTTCAAGAGCCGCAAGGACGGCGACTTCCAGTACAACGACTGGCTGTATGGCCAGGTGGGGGAAGGTGTTCCTCCCGCCCACAGCCCGGCAGACCGGGCCAAGGTTCACGCATAGGCTCACGCCGCACGGCAGTGCCCGATGCCGGACGTCCAACCGGCGTCCGGCATCCGGCGTCTGCGATCCGCCCGTCCGCTGCCAACCCCGGGGCTTCCGGGGGCCCGGGCTGATGTTTTGCCGAGCCGTCTTTCCCACGTACCATCGATAAGGTTTCAAGCTGCTTTGCCGCACGTCTTGCGTCGTCCCTTGACAGCGGACGAACGCGCGCAATGCGGCAACGGGGAAGTGGAACTTCTGACCGTCGACTCTGCAGATTGGGCAACAGGTGGAAATCACCGTAATGGTGGCGCTAGTGATATCGCTGGCGCTGTTCTTCGACTTCACCAACGGATTTCATGACACCGCTAACGCCATGGCTACGCCCATCGCGACCGGTGCCATCAAGCCGAAAACGGCAGTCGCCCTCGCGGCGGTGCTGAACCTGGTGGGAGCGTTCCTCTCCACGGAAGTGGCCAAGACCGTTTCGGGCGGCATCATCCGTGAAGGTTCCAACGGCATCCAGATCACCCCGGACATTATCTTCGCGGGCCTGATGGGCGCCATCCTCTGGAACATGATCACGTGGTTGAAGGGGCTGCCGTCGAGTTCGTCGCACGCCCTCTTCGGCGGTTTGATCGGTGCAGCCATCGCGGGCATCGGCATCCACTCCGTGAACTTCGACTCGCTGCTCCAGAAGGTCATCCTTCCGGCAGTCTTCGCCCCGCTTATCGCCGGCGGCGTGGCCTACCTGTGCACCCGCCTGGCCTACGCACTGACGTCCCGGCACGATCCCGAGACCGGCGGCAAGCTCACGCAGAAGCGCGGCGGATTCCGCACCGGCCAGATTTTCACGTCCAGCCTGGTCGCCCTCGCCCACGGCACCAACGACGCGCAGAAGACAATGGGCATCATTACGCTCGTCCTGATCGCGGCCGGCACCCAGCCCGCTGGCTCAGGACCACAGTGGTGGGTCATTACCGCTTGCGCCCTCGCCATTGCAGTGGGCACGTACGCGGGCGGCTGGCGGATTATCCGCACCATGGGGGCCGGGCTCACCGAGGTCAAGCCGGCACAGGGCTTCGCCGCCGAGACCAGCACGGCATCCGCCATCCTGGCTTCCTCACATCTCGGGTTCGCCCTGTCCACCACGCACGTGGCCTCCGGCTCAGTCATCGGTTCCGGGATGGGACGCCGCGGCACCACAGTCCGGTGGGGCATGGCCGGACGGATCTTCGTCGGCTGGCTCTTCACGCTGCCGGCTGCCGGGATCGTTGGAGCACTGACTGCGCTGCTCGTCAAGACCGGTGTGGTTGGCCTGGTCATCGCGGCCATCGCCGGCACCGGCGCCGTTGTCTATATGTTCATCGCCTCGCGGAAATCGCACGTGGGCCACCACAACGCCGTCGAGGTCGAAGAAGCAGGCCAAGCCGTCCTGTTCCGCAAGAAGAAGTCCGCCGGCAAGTCGAGCAAGAATAAGGATGTCCAGCGATGAAATGGTTGGAAATCATCACCGTCGCGGGCGCGAGCCTCGTCGCGGCGCTGACTATCGTTGTGCTCTACGCACTCGGTGTCCGGCTCACCGCTATCGCCGGTGATGTCCGCGAGAGCAGCCCGGGGTGGGTCCGTCCGCTCGCCTACGTGTGTTTTGCGGCTTGCGGCATCGCCGTCCTGTTCGGGCTCTACCTGATCATTCCCTACTTCAGCAAGTAGGCGCAGGCGACGGGAAGCCCGGCTCTGGGAACCCGTGGTCGAAGTGGCTAAGCTGGCGCCATGCCGCGTCTGCAGTACTTCGTTGCCTCATCGCTCGACGGATTCATCGCCACGGCCGATGACGGGCTGGACTGGCTGATCCAGTTCGACGGGTTCTCCGGCGGCAAGGAAAGCTACGACGCGTTCATGGCCGACGTCGGCTGCATCGTCATGGGGGGCGAAACGTACGCCTGGCTGACGGAGCACGAAGCCGGCAGCTGGCCCTACCCTGCCACACCCTGCTGGGTCTTCACCCACCACGAGCTCTCAGCGCCCCGGGGCACCGACATCACGTTTGTCCGGGGGCCGGTCCGGGAGTTCGTCGGGGACCTCCACGAGGCCGCCGGCGGCAGGAACGTCTGGATTGTGGGCGGGGGAGTCCTGGCGGCCCAGTTCGCGGAGGCCGGGCTCCTGGATGAGCTGATCATCTCGATCATTCCGGTGGTGCTGGGCAACGGCAAGCCCGTGCTCCCGCTGTCAGGCCCGACGCCGCCGCTGGAGTTGATCTCGTCCCGCACCATGGGCCGCGGAATCATGGAGCTGCACTACCGTTTCAGCAAGCCCCAGGCTGCCGGGAGTCCGCCGCCCGCCTAGTCCGCGATATCGCGGATGAGGTTCGTGATCCGGGCCGTGGAGAGCCGGCGCCCCTTCTCGTCCGTCATGACGATTTCATGCGTGGTGAGGGTCCGCCCGAGGTGGATGGCCGTGCACGTGCCGGTCACGAGCCCTTCGGAAATCGCACGGTGGTGGGTCGCGCCGACTTCGATCCCCAACGCCTGCCGCTTCGGGCCTGCATGCATCCCGGCGGCAAAGGAGCCGAGTGTCTCGGCGAGAACCACGTGCGCGCCGCCGTGCAGGATGCCTGCCACCTGGGTGTTGCCTTCGACCGGCATGGTGGCCACAGTCCGCTGCGGACTCATCTCCAGGAAGCGGATCCCCATCTTCACCACGAGGGCGCCGACACCGTACCGGCCCAGCCAATCGTGCATGTCCTCGGGAACTCCGGCCGCTGCGAGTTCGGCCGCGTAGGGTCCGGGCGTGAAATTGTCCATCATGGGAACTAGGCTGGCACCTGTGAGTGAAACTACCAAACCGGCCCCTGCCCCTTCTGCCGCAGTCACCGCCGTCAGCGCTGAAACTGCCACCCTGACTGATGCAGCGGCTGGCGGTTCCGTGCTTGTGGCCGAACCGGCGGCGAAGTCCCGCCGTGCCGGCGCGGAGGTTTCCGCCACCGAGGCGCCGGTCATCCCCGTCACGGACCAGCCCCGGCTGCTGGTGCTCGACGGCCACTCGATGGCGTTTCGCGCTTTCTTCGCCCTGCCTGCGGACAAGTTCTCCACCGCCACGGGGCAGCACACCAACGCCGTGCATGGCTTCACGTCCATGCTGATCAACCTCATCAAGGAACAGAAGCCCACCCACGTGGCGGTGGCATTCGACGTCTCCGACGACACCACGCACCGCAAGGCCGAGTACGACGGCTACAAGGGCGGACGAAATGAGACGCCGCGGGAAATGAGCGGCCAGATCGACCTCATCGACAAGGTTATGGGCGCCTGGGGAATCAAGACCATCAAGATGCCCGGCTGGGAGGCCGACGACATCCTGGCCACCCTCGCCGCCATGGGTGAGAAGGCCGGCTACGAGGTGCTGCTGGTCTCCGGCGACCGGGATGCGTTCCAGCTCATCACGGACAACGTGTTCGTCCTGTACCCGAAGAAGGGTGTCAGCGACATTCCCCGGATGGACGCGGACGCTATCCAGGAAAAGTACTTCGTCAGCCCGGCCCAGTACTCGGATCTCGCCGCCCTGGTCGGCGAGAGCGCGGACAACCTCCCGGGTGTTCCCGGCGTCGGCCCCAAGACGGCCGCCAAATGGATCAACCTCTACGGCGGCCTGGAGGGTGTCCTGGAGAACCTCGAGGCGATCGGCGGGAAGGTGGGGGATTCCCTCCGCGAAAACGTCGAGGACGTCAAGCGCAACCGGCGGCTCAACAGGCTCCGTACCGATCTGGAGCTGCCCGTCACGCTCGAGGACCTCGCGGAGCCGCGGCCGGACCAGGGCGCCCTTGAGGAGCTCTTCGACGCCCTTGAATTCAAGACCATCCGCACCCGGCTGTTTGCCCTGTACGGCAGTGAAGTGACCGAAGCCGAGCGGGAAAGCCTCGATACTCCGGACTTCGCCGTCCCCGCAGACGCCGCCGAGCTGAGCGCCTTCCTCGCGGCCGCCGCCGGCAAGCGGTCCGCCGTCGCGGTCGATCTTGTGCCTGGCCGGATCGGCGAGGACGCGGCGGCGGTGGCGATCGTCCGCGACGACGCCGCCGTCTACATCGACCTGGCCAGCCAGGACGCCGCCGCCGAAAACGTCCTGGCCGCGTGGCTGCGTGACGCCCAAGCACCGAAGGTGATGCACGGATTCAAGGCTGCCCTGAAGGCTCTGACCGCCCGCGGCCTGGAACTGGAGGGCGTCGTGGATGACACCTCCATTTCCGGCTACCTCATCCAGCCCGACAGCCGCAGCTACGAGCTCGCGGAGCTGGCGCAGCACCACCTCAACATTGCGGTATCCACCGAGGCCGCGAAGGCAGGCCAGCTGGAGCTGGCGTTCGACGGCGATGACGCCGCCGCCGCCGGCGCGCTGGTCCACGTGGCCGCCGTCGTCCTGGCCCTGAGCCGCTACTTCGAGTCGGAACTGAAGGAACGCAAAGCCCAGGACCTGCTGACCACCCTTGAACTGCCTGTCAGCCGGGTTCTCGCCGACATGGAACTCGCGGGCATCGCCATCGACATGCCGCGCATGGACGAGCAGCTGTCGGACCTCGCCAAGGTGATCGACAACGCCCAGGAGCTCGCCTTCGCCGCGATCGGCCACGAGGTCAACCTTGGTTCGCCGAAGCAGCTCCAGACGGTGCTGTTCGATGAACTCCAGTTGCCGAAAACCAAGAAAATCAAATCCGGCTACACCACCGACGCGGCCTCGCTCAAGAACCTGCTGGAAAAGACCGGGCACGAATTCCTGGTCCAGCTCATGGCGCACCGCGAGTCGTCGAAGCTGCGCCAAATGCTGGAGTCGCTCAAGAAGTCCGTCACGGAAGACGGCCGGATCCACACCACCTACGCGCAGAACGTCGCAGCCACGGGCCGGATCTCCTCCAACAACCCCAACCTGCAGAACATCCCCATCCGCAGCGAGGAAGGCCGGCGCGTCCGCGGCATCTTCGTGGTCAGCGAGGGCTATGAATGCCTGCTGTCCGCCGACTACTCCCAGATCGAGATGCGCATCATGGCCCACCTCTCGGGTGACGCCGGGCTGATCCAGGCGTACAAGGACGGCGAAGACCTCCACCGGTTCGTGGGCTCCAACATCTTCCATGTGCCCACAGACCAGGTGACGGGTGCCATGCGTTCGAAGGTCAAGGCGATGTCCTATGGCCTGGCGTACGGTCTCACGTCCTTCGGCCTGTCGAAGCAGCTGGAGATCTCCGTGGACGAGGCCCGGACCCTCATGAAGGACTACTTCGACCGGTTCGGCGCCGTCCGCGACTACCTCCGCGGAGTGGTGGACCAGGCGCGGATCGACGGCTACACCGCCACGATCGAGGGACGCCGCCGTTACCTCCCGGACCTCACCAGCACTGACCGCCAGCTGCGCGAGAACGCGGAGCGGGTGGCGTTGAACTCTCCCATCCAGGGGTCCGCCGCGGATATCATCAAACGCGCCATGTTGGGCGTCTCCGGCGCGCTGGCGGCGCAGGGCCTTAAATCGCGGATGCTGCTGCAGGTCCATGATGAACTGGTCCTCGAAGTCGCCAACGGCGAAAGCGAGGCCGTCGAGAAGCTCGTGACCGAACAAATGGGCTCGGCCGCGGACCTCACCGTTCCGCTGGACGTCCAGATCGGCGTCGGCTCCAGCTGGTACGAGGCGGGGCACTAACGGTTTACCGGTGCCGGCGCCGCCGGCACCGCGGGATTGGCAGGATTCCAGGGGGAGAAGCACATGGCAGAGCAGTACGAAATCAGGCGGTTCAAACCGGCGGCCAAGGACGACCCGGGGTACCCGGAGTCCGTCGCCTGGATGCGGGCCGTTGCATTCGGCTTCCACGATGCCCGCCGCAGCGATGAACGGGTCGATAGAGGCCTCGAGATGCAGCGCGCGGACAGTCGGACGATGACAGGCGTCTACTACGCCGGGCCCGTCGCCGACCACGCACTCGGCGCCGACGTGCCGGTGGCGACTTTCGGCACGATGAACAAGACGCTGAACATTGGCTTCGGGCGGTTCTTGGACACCCGACTCGTGACCGCCGTAACCGTACGGACCTCGCACCGCCGCCGCGGGCTGTTGCGCCGCATGATGGCCGAGGAACTGGGGCTGGCACATCAGGAGGGCTTGGCGATGGCGGCACTGACCGCCTCGGAAGCCTCCATCTACGGGCGTTTCGGCTTCGGCGTCGCGACGTCGGAGCAGTCGATCAAGGTCGACACTAGTGCCCGCTTCGTCGTGAACCACGCCCCGGTCGGCAGTGTCGAGGTGGCTGATCCCAAGGTGCTCCTTGCGTTGGCTCCGGTGATCTTCGACCGCCTTCACCGCCTGACGCCGGGTTCCATAGGCCGGCACGAGTTCTACCGGCAGTTCGTCTCCGGTTCTATCAGCCGGGAGGATAGTGAGGACCCGAAGGTCAAGGTTGCGCTGCACTACGGCCCCGACGGCGACGTGGACGGCTACGTGTCCTACAAGTTCGGCGGCTGGTCCAGCACCCCCTACACGATGGAGGTCGTCGACCTGGTGGCGGCCACCGATGCGGGCTACCTGGAACTGTGGCAATACCTCGGAGCCATCGACCTCGTCGAACGCGTGACTTGGGACGAGGCACCCGTTGACGACCCGCTGCCCTGGGCCCTCAGGGATCCGCGCTGCGTTGATGCTTCGGAGGCCCGGGACATGCTCTGGCTCCGGATCCTGGACACCCCTAAGGCGCTCGGCGCCCGGCGCTACTCCGCCGACGGGTCCCTGGTGCTCCGCGTGACCGACAGCCTGGGTTTCGCTGCCGGGACCTTCGCCGTAAAGATCGTCGGGGGAGAAGCGACGGTGACGCCGGCCCCGGAAGCAGAACCGGATCTGTCGCTTGATGTCGCGGATCTCGGCTCCGTCTATCTGGGCGCCGTCTGTCCTGTGACCCTGAAAGCGGCCGGCCGGATCACCGAGCACACAGCCGGGGCGGCGCTGACGGCGCGGCTCATGTTCGCCGTCGAACGCCCGCCGCACTGCCTCACGCACTTCTAGCTCGCCGGTGCGTTTCCTGCGGCCCGCTTCCCATGGCGGCGGCCCCTGCGCGCTTTGACCCGCGTTCCCGGAAACGACTAGACTAAACGGGCGTGTACTACGTGCGCGCATCTACAATCCACAAAATCAGGATGACCCGGCGGATCGCTTGCTGTGAAGCCGTGTTCTTGGCCTGCATTCCATAATGCAGGTGAAGCGGTTTGCCTGACCGACTCACTATCCACAACGGAGCCCCTACTACATGACCATCACCTCCACCGAGAAGCCCGGTACCCCCGTAGTCGCGATTAACGACATCGGTACCGCTGAGGACTTCCTCGCAGCAGTCGACGCCACCATCAAGTACTTCAACGACGGAGACCTCGTCGAAGGTACCGTCGTCAAAGTCGACCGCGACGAAGTTCTGCTCGACATCGGTTACAAGACCGAAGGTGTCATTCCCTCCCGCGAGCTGTCCATCAAGCACGATGTTGATCCCGGAGACGTCGTCTCCGTTGGCGATCTCGTCGAAGCCCTGGTGCTCACCAAGGAAGACAAAGAAGGCCGCCTGATCCTCTCCAAGAAGCGCGCTCAGTACGAGCGTGCCTGGGGCGACATCGAGAAGGTCAAGGAAGAAGACGGTGTTGTCACCGGTACCGTCATCGAGGTTGTCAAGGGTGGTCTTATCCTCGACATCGGTCTGCGCGGCTTCCTGCCGGCATCCCTCGTCGAGATGCGCCGTGTGCGCGACCTCGCTCCGTACATCGGTCAGAAGATCGAAGCCAAAATCATCGAGCTGGACAAGAACCGCAACAACGTTGTGCTGTCCCGCCGTGCATGGCTCGAGCAGACCCAGTCCGAGGTCCGCTCCACGTTCCTCAACAAGCTGGAAAAGGGCCAGGTCCGTCCCGGCGTCGTTTCCTCCATCGTCAACTTCGGTGCATTCGTGGACCTGGGCGGCGTAGACGGCCTCGTTCACGTTTCCGAGCTGTCCTGGAAGCACATCGACCACCCGTCCGAGGTTGTCGAAGTTGGCCAGGAAGTCACCGTCGAGGTCCTCGAGGTCGACCTGGACCGCGAGCGTGTTTCCCTCTCGCTCAAGGCTACGCAGGAAGATCCGTGGCAGACCTTCGCCCGCACCCACGCCCTCGGGCAGGTTGTGCCGGGTAAGGTCACCAAGCTGGTTCCGTTCGGCGCGTTCGTTCGCGTTGAAGACGGCATCGAAGGCCTGGTCCACATCTCCGAGCTGGCCGTGCGCCACGTTGAGCTGGCGGAGCAGGTTGTCTCCGTTGGTGACGAGCTGTTCGTCAAGGTCATCGACATCGACCTTGAGCGTCGCCGCATCTCCCTCTCCCTCAAGCAGGCTAACGAGGGCGTTGACGCCGAAAGCACCGAATTCGATCCGGCTCTCTACGGCATGGCCGCCGAGTACGACGAAGAGGGCAACTACAAGTACCCGGAGGGCTTCGACCCGGAGTCCAACGAGTGGCTTGAAGGCTACGAGACGCAGCGCGCCGTCTGGGAGCAGCAGTACGCTGACGCCCAGACCCGCTGGGAAGCCCACAAGAAGCAGGTTGCCCAGCACGCTGCCGACGACGCTGCAGCAGCAACGTCCGGCGAGAGCGATTCCGGCACCACCAGCTACTCCTCCGAGCCGGCCGCAACCGAGACCGGTGCAGGCACGCTTGCATCGGACGAGGCTCTTGCCGCACTGCGCGAGAAGCTGACCGGCAACTAATTTGCCCTTAAGACTTCGGGAGTCCGCTCCCGGAGTCCAGGCAGTTGGTAGCTTGAAGTAGCACCGTGAAGGTGGCCGTCCCTAAGGGGCGGCCACCTTTCGTTTAAGCCATGCAGGCAAAGTGGCCACGAGTGAAGAGGCTGGAGGATATTTCGTCGAAAATTCAGGTAGCCTCGAGCTGCGACGTGCCGTTGGCATGCCTCCGCTTGAGCTGTCCGGCGACGCCGTCGGCCCGGGTGGTACAAGCCGGACCGGCGCCGCAAGCGGGTTTAGCGCCGGGCTGTCGACGGAACCGTAAGTCCGATTTCAGGAATCACACACCCCAGGGGGACATCCATGGTTGAAGCATCGGAAGCATCTCAGGCGTCAGCAAACGGTGAGGACGGCGGTGCCTGGCCCAAAGGGATTGGCGCCATCACGCTGTTTGCCGCCGACCTGCCAGCCACCAAGCGTTTCTACCAGGAAGTCTTCGGGCTGCCGCTCGTCTTTGAGGACGATGCTTCGGCCGTCTTCAAGTTCGCAAACACCATGGTCAATCTACTGAAGGACTCCGAGGCTCCCGAGCTCATCCATCCGGCGCCGGTGGCCAGCGCACTGGCGGGATCCCGCATGCAATTTACGATCGAGGTGGACGACGTCGACGCCATGTGCGTCGAACTGGAACGCCGCGGCGTGCAGATGCTCAACGGCCCGATGGACAGGCCATGGGGGATCCGCACGGCCTGCTTCCGCGACCCCGCCGGCCACATCTGGGAGATCGCCCACTAACCAAAGCCCGGGCCTGCCGCGTCCCTTCGCTGGCCAGGGGGCATGCCCGATCCTGGCATCGTCGTCGCGGGGGGACATGTCCAGTCTTGAGGCTCAGGGATGGGCATATTGGCATTATGTCCATCGCCCGCGCCCAGAACGGGGCATGCCCAATCTTGGCGCCGTCGTCGCGGGGGGACATGTCCAGTCTTGGGGATCAGGGATGGGCATATTGGCATTATGTCCATCGCCCGCGCCCAGAACGGGGCATGCCCAATCTTGGTGCCGGTCGCTGCGGGGGGACATGTCCAGTGTTGGGGATCAGGGATGGGCATGCGGGCATTATGTCCATCGCTGGCCCCTAGGGTGGGGCATGTCCCCGTGCATGCTCTCAGCCGCGGGGCCATGCAACCCCTCAGCCCAGCACGATCCGGGCTTGCACCATGCCCGCTGCTCCACCGGGGCCGCCGGACGCGTCCCGGAGGGCCACCGTGGCGCCGGCGGAGCGCAGGAGGGCCTGCGCGGCACTGTTGCCCGCGGTGGTGTCGGCTTCCAAGGTGTCGGCTCCCAACGCACGGGCGACCGCCTTGACCAACTGGAGAGCCTGCGTGCCGATACCGCGGCCCCGGAAGCTCCGTCCCAGCCAGATCCCGGTCTCCAGCGAAACGCCTGACGAAACGCCTGACGAAACGCCTGACGAAGCGTCCCACGGGGCGACGCGTCCGGCGCGCACCTGCCGGCTGAGCCGGATGGAACCGGCAAGTTGGCCATTCCAGCTAATGGCCCAGGTCTGCTGGTGCGCGGGTCCGTCCAGCCCGGCCGCGGCGGCGTGGTGGTATTCCCGGAACCAGCGAACCCGTTCCGGGTTCCAGCCGGCGGCACGTCCCAGCGGCGGGGTGACCTCGTCGGCGTCGGCGTCCTTGATCGCCACCGCGAGCAGCGCCTCCAGGACGTCGTCGCTGACGTCCACAAGCGCGACGGTGTGGCAGCGCTCAGCTGACGGGGACATCGATCCACTCCGTTCCTTGCGGCAGCAGAGAGGTGTTCCCGGCCGTCATGGCCGCTAAGTGCTCGGCGGCCCGGGCCAGAGCGAGCGGTTCGTCCGGGAGGGCGAGCCCCAGGACGGTTGCCTCGGCTTCGTAGCCGGTTCCGGCCATGACATAGCCCGCGGCGCGGAGGTCGTTCTCCAGCCGTCCGGCAGCGGCATGCGGCACCCGCACCGAGCAGATCCGCAACCGGCGCCGCTGCACCAGCGGGGCGAGGTCCAGGGCGCCGGAGACCGATTCGGAATAGGCCCGCACCAGGCCGCCGGCACCCAGCAGGATCCCGCCGAAATAGCGGACGACGACGGCGGTGACGTCACTGAGGTCCGCGATTCCGGGGGCTGTCTCACGCTTCAATAGTGCCTCAAGCATCGGCGTTCCAGCCGTGCCGGACGGCTCACCGTCGTCATTGGAACGCTGCACGCCGCGGTCGGGGCCGATGACGAAGGCCGAGCAGTGGTGCCGCGCGTCGTGGAATTCCTTGCGCAGCCCGGCCAGCAGGGAGCGGGCGCTTGCCTCGTCCCCGGTGCGGCGGAGGACGGTGATGAAACGGGACCGTCGGACGTCCATTTCGCGGCGGAACCCGGGCCCGTCGGCAAGGGTTGCATAGACCGCGGCCCTGCTCTGAAGAGAAAGCGCGTCATCTGCCACCGGATCAGTTTAGTCTGGTGGGGTGCTGAAGATCGGGTTAACGGGCGGCATCGCCTCAGGGAAATCAGTGGTGGCCTCGCGGCTGCGCGAGCTCGGTGGCGTCGTGGTCGACGCCGACGCGCTGGCCCGGGACGTTGTGGAGCCGGGCACGCCCGGGCTGGCGGAGGTGGTCGACGCGTTCAGCTCCGCCATACTGACCGCTAACGGCGGCCTGGACCGGGCCCGGCTGGGTACCCTCGTGTTCGGCGACCCGGAACGGCTGGCCGTGCTGAACGGCATCATCCACCCCCTCGTGCGGGAACGCGCCGCCGCGATGATCGCGACCGCCCCGGCCACCGCCGTCGTCGTCCAGGACATTCCCCTCCTGGTGGAAACCGGGCAGGGAAGCAACTTCCACCTGGTCCTTGTCGTTGACGCCCCGGACGCGGTGCGGGTGCAGCGCATGGTGGAACACCGGCACATGACCATCAGCCAGGCCCGCGCCCGGATGGCCGCCCAGGCACGCCGGGAAGACCGGCTGGCGGCGGCCGACGTCGTGCTGGACAATTCAGGCACGCGGGAGGAACTTCGGGACACGGTCGACCGGCTGTGGAAGCAGCGGCTCGTTCCGTTCGCGCAGAACCTGGCCGCCGAAAGGATCGCGCCCCGGCAGGGCGGCCCGGTCCTGAAGGCCGCGAATCCTGACTGGGACGCCCAGGCGCGCCGGCTGATCGCACGGCTGGAGACCGCGGTGCCGCAGGACGTCCTGGCGGTGGACCATATCGGCTCAACAGCTGTCCCCGGGCTCGATGCCAAGGACGTGATCGACCTCCAACTCAGTGTCCCGGACCTCGCCGCGGCGGACCGGATTTCGCCGCTGCTGGCCGCGGCGGGGTTCCCCCGGTGGCCGGGCATCATCTCCGATAACCCCAAGCCCTCGCACCCGGACCCGGCGGACTGGGGCAAGCGGCTGCACGGCAACGCCGATCCCGGCCGTCCCGTCAACCTCCACCTCCGCGCCGCCGGGTCGCCCGGATGGCGGTACGCGCTCTGCTTCCGGGATTGGCTGCGGTCCGACGCCGGAGCGCGGGCGGACTACGTGGCGGAGAAATGCCGGGCCGCCGAGCTGCACGACGTCGATAAGTCCACCGCCGGCTACGCGGCGGACAAGGAGGGCTGGTTCACGGAATACGCTGCGCCCCGGATGGACGCCTGGGTGGCGCGTACCGGCTGGCAGCCGCCGTCGTACCGCACCGAAACGACAGCGGGCAGCGCGTCCCCGGCAGCCTCCGGTACCGCCCAAAGCTGAATCAAGGAATACAGTCGGTGGGCGGCGGTAGATTAGATGCATGAGTCTTGCCCAGGAAATCAACCGGGTCGTGGCGCCCTTCGAGGTCATCAGCGAGTTCCAGCCCGCGGGTGACCAGCCCGCAGCGATTGCCGAACTCACCGAGCGCATTAAGAACGGCGAGAAGGACGTGGTGCTGCTCGGTGCCACCGGCACCGGTAAGAGTGCGACGACGGCCTGGCTGATCGAGCAGGTCCAGCGGCCCACCCTGGTGATGGTGCAGAACAAGACCCTCGCCGCGCAGCTGGCCAATGAATTCCGCGAACTGCTGCCCAACAACGCGGTCGAGTACTTCGTCTCCTACTACGACTACTACCAGCCCGAAGCGTACGTGGCGCAGACGGATACCTTCATCGAGAAGGACTCCTCCGTCAACGAGGAAGTCGAACGGCTCCGGCACTCCGCCACCAACGCGCTGCTGACCCGCCGGGACGTGATTGTCGTGGCTACCGTCTCCTGCATCTACGGCCTCGGCACCCCGGAGGAATACATCGCCGGCATGGTGACCCTCCGCAAGGGCGCGGAGATGAACCGGGACGACCTCCTCCGGAAATTCGTTTCCATGCAGTACGCCCGCAACGACATGGACTTCCACCGCGGCACGTTCCGGGTCCGCGGCGACACCGTGGAAATCATCCCGATGTACGAGGAGCTTGCGATCCGGATCGAGTTCTTCGGGGACGAGATTGAGAACATCCACACCCTGCACCCGTTGACCGGCGAAGTGCTCCGGGACGAGGAAGAAATGTACGTCTTCCCCGCCTCGCACTACGTGGCCGGTCCGGAACGCATGGGCCGGGCGATCAAGAGGATCGAAGACGAACTTGCCGAGCGTCTCGCCGTGCTGGAGAGCCAGAACAAGCTGGTCGAAGCCCAGCGGCTCCGGATGCGCACCACCTATGACTTGGAAATGATGCAGCAGATGGGGTTCTGCAACGGCATCGAGAACTACTCCTCGCACATCGACGGCCGCGCCCGCGGCACGGCGCCGCACTGCCTCATCGACTACTTCCCGGACGACTTCCTCCTGGTGATCGATGAATCCCACGTCACCGTGCCGCAGATCGGCGCCATGTACGAGGGAGACATGTCCCGCAAGCGGAACCTCGTGGACTTTGGCTTCCGGCTGCCCTCAGCGATGGACAACCGGCCGCTCAAGTGGGACGAGTTCCAGGACCGCGTCGGCCAGACGGTCTACCTGTCCGCCACGCCGGGCAAATACGAGCTCGGCAAGTCCGACGGCTACGTCCAGCAGATCATCCGTCCCACCGGCCTGATCGACCCCGAGGTGATCGTCAAGCCCACCAAGGGCCAGATCGATGACCTCCTGGGTGAGATCCGGACCCGCACCGCGAAGAACGAACGCGTCCTCGTCACCACCTTGACCAAGCGGATGGCCGAAGACCTCACCGACTACCTGCTGGGCCACGGGGTCAAGGTCGAATACCTGCACTCCGACGTCGACACGCTCCGCCGCGTGGAGCTGCTCCGCGAACTCCGGATGGGCGTCTTCGACGTCCTCGTCGGCATCAACCTGCTCCGTGAAGGCCTCGACCTGCCGGAAGTCTCCCTCGTCAGCATCCTCGACGCGGACAAGGAGGGCTTCCTCCGCTCGGCGACCTCGCTGATCCAGACTATCGGCCGCGCCGCCCGCAACGTTTCCGGCGAGGTCCACATGTACGCGGACCGCATCACCGACTCCATGGCGAAGGCCATCGACGAGACCAACCGCCGCCGCGAAATCCAGGTGGCGTACAACACCGAACACGGCATCGACCCGCAGCCCTTGCGGAAGAAGATCGCCGACATCACGGACCAGATCAACAAGGAGGACGCGGACACCCGCGAGCTCCTGGCCGCCGCCGGCAAGACGCGCGGCAAGGGCAAGGGCGCATCGAAGGTCCGGGCCGACGGGCTCGCGGCGGCTCCGGCCGAGGACCTTGTGGGGCTGATCGAACAACTCACGGAACAGATGCACGCCGCTGCAGGGGAACTCCAGTTCGAGCTCGCTGCCCGGCTCCGGGACGAGGTCGGGGAACTCAAGAAAGAACTGCGGCAGATGCAGTCCGCGGGGCACGCCTAGGGTAAAGTTGGTCCAACGTAGGGGAGTATCCCAAGCGCTACGATCGTCAACACGCACGGCACAGATGCCTTGCCGGGCGTAGCGGGCTGCCGGCCGGTCATACCGGGTCCGGGCGGCCGGAGAGACTTGCACCGCTGAGTTGTACCCTGCGAAAGGTATCCCCGTGCCTGAACTTCCCCTTTGGTTTGAGATTGGCTCGTTTGTCATTATCGGCATCATTCTCGCCGTTGACCTGCTGCTGGTCCTGAAACGCCCGCACGAGCCCTCCATGAAGGAGGCCGGGCTGTGGGTCACCTTCTACGTGGCACTCGCCCTGGCGTTCGCCGGCGCCATGTTCGCCTTCACCGGCCCCGAGTACGGCGGCCAGTTCATCGCCGGCTGGGTGACGGAATATAGCCTCAGCATCGACAACCTCTTCGTCTTCATCATCATCATGGCTCGCTTCTCCGTGCCCCGTAAGTACCAGCAGGAAGTGCTCATGGTGGGCATCATCATCGCGCTCATCCTGCGCGGGATCTTCATTCTGCTCGGTGCCATCGTGATCGAACAGTTCAGCTGGGTCTTCTACATCTTCGGCGCTTTCCTCCTCTGGACCGCCTGGAAGCAGGCGCAGGACGAAGGCGAAGACGAGGAGGACCGGGAAAACCCGCTCGTCGCCCGGATCCGCAGGATCCTTCCCATGTCCGAAAAGTTCGACGGCGGGAAGCTTCGCACCGTGGTGGACGGCCGGAACGTCTTCACGCCCATGCTGATCGTCTTCGTGACCATCGGTATGACGGACCTGCTCTTCGCGGTGGACTCCATTCCGGCCATCTTCGGCCTGACGCAGAGCGCCTTCATCGTCTTCACCGCCAACCTCTTCGCGCTGATGGGGCTGCGCCAGCTGTACTTCCTGCTGGGCGGGCTCATGAACCGGCTGATCTACCTCAAGCACGCGCTCTCGGTCATCCTGGCGTTCATCGGCGTCAAGCTGGTCCTGCACGCCATGCACGTCAACGAGCTGCCGTTCATCAACGGCGGCAGGCACATCGAGTGGGCTCCCGAGATCCCGACGTACGTCTCCCTCGCGGTGATCATCGCCACGATCATCGTCGCGGTCATCGCCAGCCTGATGAGCTCCAAGGCCTCCAAAGCGAAACTGGACGCCCGCCTGGCGGAAGACTCGCGGACGAGTTTGAGCGACGTGGAGTAGCAGCGCCGGCGGGCCCCGGGACGGGTCCGCCGTCAGCGCCCGGCGGAACGGACCATGCCCAGGAGACGGGCGAAAATCGCCTCGCCGTCGTCCGCGATGCCGTCGTGGTGGTAGTCCGCGGACTCCCAGACCTGCAGCCCGCGGACCGCGGCGGCGGTTTCGAGGGACAACTCACGATCCACGTAAATGTCCTCGCTGTACACGGCGGCGGCGACGGGGACGGTGTTCAGCGCAAGTCGCTCCGGGTCGTAGAGCGGCGTCCAGTCGGACTTCTCGGCAAGCAGCTGTGCCACGCCGCGGAGCGGGAGGAGTGCGGGATCCTGCTCGAAGTACCAGGGGTAGACCATCTCCCCGGTCAGCAGCGGCTCCGGGACCTCCGGGCGGAATTCCGGGAAGTCCTGCAGCGCCCGGAGGGCGGCCCAGTCGGTGGCGTCGCCCTGCCCGTAGATGGATTCGTGCATGAGTGCGTAGAGAGGGTTGCCGGACCGGGACACGAGCGCGTGGACCTGGCCCAGGAAAGCGTCCGAAAGCCGGTCGCCGCCGGGGGTGCTGACGAAGGCGTCCTCCAGCAGGTGGTGCAGGGCATCGACGCGGGTGTTTCCGCCGAGGAAAGAACCCACCATCTGGAACCGCTCCACGGTCAGACGGCAGCCATCGGGCAGGACTTCCTCCACATCGCGCAGGTGCCGGGCGATCCGGCTGACCACGGCACGGTCTTCCGGGTACCAGCTGAAGTACTCGGCGTTGCGTGCAGCGACGCGCCGGAAGGTGGCCTGGTAGACCCGGTCCGCGGGGCCCGCCAGCGGAGCCAGGCCGCCCGTGACGAGCACTTCGCGCAGGCCCTCGGGCGCGAAGGAAAGATAGGTCAGCGCGCAGAATCCGCCGTAGCTCTGGCCGTAGATGGTCCACGGAGCCGAACCCAGTGCCTGCCGGATGGCCTCCGCGTCCGCGACGATTGAGTCCGCCCGGAAATGGGCCACGTAATCCGCCTGGTCCGCGTCGTTGCCGCGCAAGGGGAGCGTGTTGCGGTCGATGGGGGACGACAGACCGGTGCCGCGCTGGTCCAGCATGAGGATCCGGAAGTCCTTCGCAGCGGCTTTGCTCCAGCCGCCCAGGGACGGAAACCGGTTGCCGCGGCCGCCCGGGCCGCCCTGGAGGTACAGCAGCCACGGCAACTCCGCTGCCGCCTCCGCACTGTGGTCCGCCGAGACATACTCGCGGGCGAAGACGGTGATGGTCTCGCCGCCGGATCCGTCCTCGCTGAAGTGGTCCAGGGGCACCTCAAAGAAGTGCTCGGCGGTGCGCACGCCGCGGTACTCGTGCCGCGCCTTCACGATGTGGGGCACGGTCACGATGTGGGGCGCGGTGCTGCCGGCCTCCAGGAGCGCGGCTGCGGCGAGCCCGGTCATCGGCAGGTCAGGCACGGGCCGCCGCCTTGCGGGAGTTGCCGAAAGCCTCCAGCGCCCCGCCGGTGAGGCGGAAAGTGGACCATTCCTCCATGGGGGAAGCGCCGAGGCTCTTGTAGAAATTGATGGACGGCTCGTTCCAGTCCAGGACGCTCCACTCGACGCGCGCGTAGCCGCGTTCAACTGCGGTCGCCGCAAGGTGCTGCAGGAGCGCCTTCCCGTGGCCGTAGCCGCGGGACTCCGGCCTCACGTACAGGTCCTCGAGGTAGATGCCGTGGACGCCTTCCCACGTGGAGTAGTTCAGGAACCAGAGGGCAAAGCCCTGGACGTCGCCGGTCTCGTTTTCAGCCATCGTGGCGAAGACCCGGGGGTTCTCGCCGAACAGCGCCTCCGTGAGCATCTCCGGGGTGTTCCTGACGGCGTCGGGTTCGTTCTCGTAGATGGCCAGGTCATGGATCATCCGCAGGATGGCGGGGACATCGTTCGCGCTGGCGGGCCGGATTACACTCATTGTTCGAGTTTACTAGCGACTAGAGGCGGTTGACGTCCGTCACACGAACGATTGCGGTGCCGGTGTCGTCCGAGGCCGCCAGGTCGACGTCGGCCGAGATGCCCCAGTCGTGGTTGCCGGCCGGATCATCGAAGATCTGGCGGACCTTCCACGCCCCGGGCTCCTCCGTGATGATGAGGAGGCCTGGTCCGCGGGCGTCGGGGCCCGTGCCGATGTCGTCGTGTTCGTCGAAGTAGTCGTCCAGCGCGTCTTCCCACCGTTCGGCGTCCCAGCCGGAGCCGGCGTCGAGGTCGCCCAGGGCCGTGGCGGCCTCGTCGGCGAACAGTTCCACGCGGCGGAACATCTCGTTGCGCACCATCACCCGGAAGGCCCGGATGTTGGACGTCAGGGACGGCGGCGGGGGCGGGGGAGCGTCGTGCCGGGTCGGCACGGCACCGGAGGTGAGCTCCTCCCACTCGTCAAGGAGGCTGGAGTCCACCTGGCGCACCAGTTCGCCCAGCCAGGCGATGAGGTCCTCGAGGTCTTCGCGGAGCGCGTCCCGGGGGACGGTCTGGCGGAGGGCCTTGAAGCCGTCCGCGAGGTAGCGCAGCACAATGCCTTCGGACCGGGCCAGGCCGTAGAACTGCACGAACTCGCCGAAGTTCATGGCACGCTCGTACATGTCACGGACCACGGACTTTGGCGCCAGCTCGAAGTCGCCGATCCATGGTGCGGCCTTGCGGTAGACGTCGAACGCCTCGCCCAGGATCCCGGCCAGCGGCTGCGGGTAGGTGACCTCCTCGAGCATGGCCATGCGCTGGTCGTACTCAATGCCGTCGGCCTTCATCGCCGCAATGGCCTCGCCGCGGACCTTCTTCTGCTGGGCGGACAGGATCTGCCTCGGCTTCTCCAGCGTCGCCTCGATCACGGACACGACGTCCAGGGCATACGACGGCGACTCCGGGTCCAGCAGCTCCAGCGCCGCGAGGGCAAACGGGGACAGCGGCTGGTTCAGGGCGAAGTTGGCCTGCAGGTGGACCGTGAGCCGGACCGTCCGGCCGTCCGCGCCCTGCTCGGCGGCCGGAATCCGCTCCACGACGCCGGCCGCCAGCAACTCCCGGTAGATGCCGAGGGCCTTCTTCATGAGCTGGAGCTGGGAGCTGCGCGGCTCATGGTTTTCGGTGAGCAGCCGGCGGGCGGCGGTGAACGGATCACCGGGCCGTTCCATCAGGTTCATCAGCATCGCGTGGGTCACGGTGAAACTCGACGTCAGCGGGTCCGGGACGGAGTCGACAAGCCGCTTGTAGGTCGGTTCGCCCCAGGACACGAAGCCCTCGGGCGGCTTCTTCCTGACCACCTGGCGCAGTTTCTTCTGGTCGTCGCCGAATTTCGCCGTGGCCTTGGCCATCGCCTTGACGTTCTCGGTGACGTGCTCGGGCGCCTGCACGACGACAGTCCCGGCCGTGTCGTAGCCGGCCCTGCCGGCCCGGCCGGCGATCTGGTGGAACTCGCGGGAATTCAGCAGCCGGGTGCGGACGCCGTCGTACTTGCTCAGGGCGGTGAGCAGCACAGTGCGGATCGGCACGTTGATGCCGACGCCGAGCGTATCGGTGCCGCAGATGACTTTGAGCAGCCCGGCCTGGGCCAGTTGCTCCACGAGCCTGCGGTACTTCGGGAGCATCCCCGCGTGGTGGACGCCGATGCCGTGGCGGACCAGCCGGTTCAGGGTCTTGCCGAAGCCGGCGGCGAAACGGAAGCCGGCGATCAGCTCGGCGATCTTGTCCTTCTCCTCACGGGTGCAGACGTTGATGCTCATGAGGTTCTGGGCCCGGTCGATCGCCTCGACCTGGCTGAAGTGCACGACGTAGACGGGCACCTGCTTCGTGGCGAGCAACTCCTCGAGGGTCTCGTGGACGGGGGTCTGCTCGTAGTAGTAGTGCAACGGAATGGGACGCTCCGCGGAACTGACGGTCGTCGTCGGACGACCGGTCAGTTCGCTGATGCCCGCCTCGAAGCGGCTGACGTCGCCAAGTGTTGCGGACATCAACAGGAACTGGGCCTGGGGGAGCTCGAGCAGGGGAACCTGCCAGGCCCAGCCGCGCTGGGGGTCGGCGTAGAAATGGAACTCGTCCATGATGACGGCGCCGAGCTCGGCGGCGGCGCCCTCGCGCAGGGCGGTGTTGGCGAGGATTTCGGCGGTGCAGCAGATGATCGGCGCGTCCTGGTTGACGCCGGAATCACCGGTGATCATTCCGACGTTTTCGGCGCCGAAGATCTCGCAGAGGGCGAAGAACTTCTCGGACACGAGGGCCTTGATGGGTGCGGTGTAATAGCTGCGCTGGCCGCGGGCCATGGCCTGGAAATGTGCGGCAATCGCGACGAGCGACTTTCCGGAGCCTGTGGGGGTCGCCAGGATCACGTTGGCGCCGGAGGCAAACTCCATGATGGCTTCGTCCTGGGCGGTATAGAGCGCCAGCCCGCGGCTTTCGGTCCACTCGACAAATCTGGTGTAGAGCTCGTCCGGATCGAGGCCGGTTCTGCCGGGAATTCGGGCGACCGGGGCGGGGAGCTGATCAACGAGTTTCATTGCTTTCCAGCTTAGTGCCCGCGGCCGGGCGCGCACTCCCCAGGCGGCGTCCGCGGGGCACTGCCCGCGGGTGCGTGGCCTCCTTGGCGCGCCCCCCAGCCGGGGTTACGCTTCGAACAGGGCTTCTCAAACGACGCATCTCAAATAACGCATCGCGAATAAGGCTTGTTGCCGGCGACTGGAGGAAACTAGTGAAATGGGACCCCGCAAAATACGTGCAGTTCGGGGATTACCGGGACAGACCCTACTTTGACCTGACGGCCAGGGTGCATGCGGACGCCCCGCACCATGTCGTTGACCTGGGCTGCGGTCCGGGCAACCTGACGGCGACTCTCGCGGACCGCTGGCCGGATGCGCAGGTGCTGGGCCTGGACTCCTCCCAGGAGATGCTGGCGAAGTCCGGCGGCTACGCTGCCCAGGCGGAGAATCTCTCCTTCAGCCTGGCCGACATCGCCGGGTGGATGCCGTCGGGGGAGACGGACGTGGTGGTCACCAACGCGGCGCTGCAATGGGTGCCCGGCCACCGTGGGATGCTCCGCCGCTGGCTTGACGCGCTCAAACCGGGAGGCTGGTTCGCGCTGCAGGTGCCCGGCAATTTCAATTCTCCGTCGCACACGCTCATGCGCGGGCTCGCGGAATCGGAGGCCTGGTCCGGGCGGCTTGCCGGGGTGCTGCGTCACGACGACGTCGTGGGGGAGCCCGCCGACTACCTTGACATCATGCTCGACGCCGGATGCGACGCCGACGCATGGGAGACCACCTACCTGCAGCTTCTCGCCGGTCAGGACCCGGTGCTGGAATGGGTGCGGGGTACGGGCCTCCGGCCCGTCCTTGCGGCCCTCACCCCCGCGGAGGCGAAGGAGTTCGAGGCCGAGTACTCGGCCCGCCTTGCCGAAGCCTATCCGCCCGGCCCCCACGGGACGGTCTTCGCCTTCCGGCGCATTTTTGCAGTGGCCCGCAAACACGACTGAACGGGGTGTCGGCGGTATGACACGGAGCACTCCGCGGCGGGGCTTACAATGACGGAGCGGCCTCGGGGGTGGGCGTCATGCTGTTTCCTTGTCCGAGCCCTGCGCTAGTGATGGAGGTTCGGTGCTTATTGGCCTGATGGGGCGCCTGTTGTCCGCCCATAAGGTGACCGTGCTGGCCATCGTCCTCCTGCAGCTCGTGCAAACCTCGGCGAATCTGCTGCTGCCCACCTTGAATGCCGCCGTCATCGATGACGGAATAATCGCCGGCAACACGGCGGAAATCCTTCGCCTTGGTTCGTGGATGGCAGGGATCGCTGCCGTCCAGGTTGTAGCCGCGATCGGGGCCGGCTACCTGGGCGCCGTCGTGGCCATGGAGCTGGGGCGCCAGCTGCGTGCGGAACTATTCGCCAAGGTGCAGTCCATGTCGTCGCAGGAGGTCGGGGCCTTCGGTGCACCCAGCCTCGTCACCCGTGCCACCAATGACGTCACCCAGATCCAGAACCTCGCCGTGCTGGTCTTCACCATGCTGATCGCGGCCCCGGCGATCTTCCTCGGCGGCATTGCCCTCGCGGTGCACCAGGACATGGCACTCTCCGGCATCGTGGTTGCCGTGATCCCGGTGCTCGCCGTCATCATGACCGTGATCGTGCGCCGCCTGATACCCCTCTACCGTGAGGGGCAGGGGCTCATCGACCGGATGAGCCGGGTGCTGCGCGAGCAGATCATCGGCGCCAACGTGATCCGCGGCTTCGTCCGGCAGCGCCACGAGGCCCGCCGCTTCGACGCCGTCAACGTGGAGCTCACACGGAACAGCCTGCAGTCCGCGCTGCTGGTCGCGGGGATGCTGCCGATGATCATGCTCGTGGTCAACCTTTCGTCCGTGGGCGTCATCTGGTTCGGCGGCCACCGGATCGAAGCCGGGGAAATGCGGGTGGGCGCCCTCACCGCCCTCATCGCCTACATCCTCCAGATCCTCATCGCAATCATGATGGCAATGTACGTGTTCATGACCGCACCGCGCGCGGCCGCGTGCGCCGAGCGGATCCAGGAAGTGCTGGATACCGATCCCGCGATCGCGGACCCTGCAGCGGCCGCCGGTGCGGCTGCTGCCCTGCCGTCCGGCGGCGCCGTCCCTTCCGCTTGCCCGTTGGAGTTCCGCAACGTTACTTTCGCCTACCCGGGGGCCCAGTCTCCCGTATTGGACGGCGTCAGCTTCACCGCGGTTCCCGGGACCACGACGGCGATCATCGGCGCCACCGGCAGCGGCAAGACCACCCTGCTCAACTTGCTGCCGCGTTTCCTTGACGCCACTGGCGGACAGATCAGCCTCGGCGGCTGCGACCTGCGTGCGCTGCCGCTGGCCGTTCTCCGTTCCCACATCTCCCTTGTGCCCCAGCAGTCTTATCTCTTCTCCGGGACGCTCGCGGCGAACCTCCGTTTCGGTTCGCCCACAGCTGGCGACGAGGAGCTCTGGGCCGCGCTCCGGACCGCCCAGGCCGAGGACTTTGTTCGCGCACTGCCGGAGGGCCTTGACTCGCCGGTGAGCCAGGGCGGCACCAACTTCTCCGGCGGCCAGCGGCAGCGGCTGTGTATCGCCCGGGCCCTGCTCCGTCGCGCCCCGGTCTATTTGTTCGATGACAGTTTTTCGGCGCTGGACTACGGAACGGATGCCAGGCTTCGGGAGGCGATTGAACCCCTACTGCGCTCGGCCACCGTGCTGATCGTGGCCGAGCGGGTGGCCACGATCATGGACGCCGGCCTCATCCTCGTGCTTGAAGATGGCCGGCTCGTCGCGCAGGGCACCCACAAGGAACTTATGGAGTCCTCGCCGAGCTACCGGGAGATCGCAGCCTCCCAGCTCGTGCTGGAGGAGTCGCCGTGAGCAGGGACACGGACCGGCTGCGGTGGCGGAGCGCCACGCGGCTGCTTGGACTGCTCAAGCCCGCCAAGTGGCGGATGGCAGGCGTCATTGCCGCCACCTGCGCCTTTGTCACCCTCAACGTCGCGGCCCCGAAGATCCTGGGGGATGCCACCGATGTGGTCGTGCATGGATTCCTGGGAGGGTCCTTCAACGAGCAAAAGCTCGAGACCCTGCTGGTGACCGTCGCCGTGATGTACATCGGCGCATCCCTTTTCAGCTGGATCCAGGGTGCGCTGACCGCCAGTGCCGTGCAGCGCGTCGGCTACGCCCTTCGCGCCTCTGTCGAGGACAAACTGCATCTGCTGCCTTCAAGCCACTTCGATGAACAGCACCGCGGTGAGGTGCTCTCCCGAGCCACCAACGACGTCGACAATATCTCGCAGGCCCTCAACCAGCTCCTCAACCAGCTGATCATGTCCGTCCTGATGCTCTCCGGAGCGCTGGCCATGATGCTGTGGCTTTCACCGCTCCTTGCCCTGATCGCACTGGTGACCGTTCCGGTGTCCACGCTGATCACCGTGCCCGTGGCACGGAAATCCCAGGCCCACTTCACCGCACAGTGGGCCAACACGGGCGAGCTGCACTCCCAGCTGGAGGAGTTCATCACGGGGCAGGAGGTGGTCAAGGCCTTCGGGCGGCAGGACGCGTCGGCAGCCAGCTTCACGGACAGCAACGACAAGCTGACCCGCTCCAGCGCCCGCGCGCAGTACCTGTCGGGCGTCGTCCAGCCGCTGATGATCTTCATGGCCAACCTCAACTACATCGCTGTTGCCGTGGTGGGGGCGTTTCAGGTCACGGCAGGCGTCCTGACCATTGGCGGCATCCAGGCCTTCATCCAGTTCAGCCGTCTCTTCAGCCAGCCGATGGGCCAGATCGGCGGCATGCTGACGCTCATGCAGTCCTGTCTTGCCTCCGCGGAGCGTGTCTTCGCCCTCCTGGACGCGCCGGAGATCGCGCCGGAGGGTCCGGCCGTTGTCCGGCTTCCACACCCCGCGCCCACACACCGGGCCTCCGCGGACACGGGCACTCCCGGGAACCCGGGCGCCACCGGCGCAGTTCCGGGCGTGGAGGGACGCGTCGCCTTCGAGCATGTCACGTTCAGCTACAGCCCGGGATCCCCGGTGATCCAGGATCTCTCCTTTGCCGTGGAGCCCGGGCAGACGGTGGCCATCGTGGGACACACCGGCGCCGGCAAGACAACTGTCGTAAACCTGCTGATGAGGTTCTACGAACTCGATTCGGGGCGGATCAGTGTTGACGGCATCAACATAGCGGACCTGCCGCGCGATGAGTTGCGGTCCGTCTTCGGCGTCGTGCTCCAGGATGCCTGGCTGTTCACCGGGAGCATCAGGGAAAACATCGAATACGGCCGGCCCGGCGCCAGCGACGCCGAGATCGTCGCGGCGGCCCGGGCCAGCCATGTGGATCAGTTCGTCCGGGCCCTGCCTGCAGGCTACAACACAGTGATCGGCAACGACGGCGACTCCTTGAGCCGGGGGCAGCGCCAGCTCATTTCGATCGCGCGCGCAGAGCTTGCCGGGCGCAGCATCCTGGTGCTGGACGAGGCGACCAGCTCCGTGGACAGCCGCACCGAGGTGCAGATCCGGCAGGCAATGCAGCGGCTGCGCCGGGGTCATACGAGCTTCGTCATCGCGCACCGTTTGTCCACGGTCCGGGACGCTGATCTAATTCTCGTCATGGACCATGGACGGATCGTTGAACTCGGGACCCATCAGCAGCTGATGGCCAGGAGCGGGCACTACGCAACGTTGTACGAGGCGCAGTTCGCGGGTCGCGAACAGCTGCAGGGCGTCCGGGAGCGGGAACAGTGAGCCCGACGGAGGCCGCCGCGGGACGCTTCCCTGGTTCGTGGCGGCCCAACCCGGCCAGCACCGTCCCGCTGTTCGAACAGCTCCGGCTCCACATCATTGAACGCGCCGACAACGGCGCCCTGGCGCCTGGAACGAGGCTGCCGGCAGTCCGAATCCTGGCCGGAGAACTGGGCGTGGCCCCCCACACGGTGGCGCGCGCCTACAAGGAACTCGAAGCCGCCGGTATCGTGGCGACGCGGGGACGGAACGGGACGGTCGTCTGTGCCCGGGACGCCGCCTGGGGCTCGCTGTCAGCCTCCGCTGCCGACTTCGCTGCGGCGGCCAAGGCCCAGGGGGCAAGTTTCGCCGAAGCCGTCCAATTGCTTGCCGCCGCCTACGACCGCCAGTAGGGCCGCGCGGCCCCGGGACTGCGGGGAGAATAGTTCTTCGAAGAAGTTTTCGATTAGCATTAGTTCCGTGCCTAAAGCTGTAGCTGAAGATCCAGCCGTTGAAGTCCAGTCCGCCTCCGCACCAGTGGCGTCCGCCGAACCGGGCCCTGGCCGGCCGGGCCCCGACCAGGCGCGCCCGGACGTGAAGCGTCCCGACCTGACGCGGCTTGTCGTCAAGGGCGCGCGCGAACACAACCTGCGCAACGTTGACCTCGATCTTCCCCGCGACGCCATGATCGTCTTCACCGGGCTGTCCGGGTCCGGGAAGTCATCCCTGGCGTTCGATACGATTTTTGCCGAAGGACAGCGCCGCTATGTCGAGTCGCTGTCGGCCTATGCCCGGCAGTTCCTCGGTCAAGTGGATAAGCCCGACGTCGACTTCATCGAGGGCCTCTCGCCCGCAGTGTCGATCGACCAGAAGTCCACCAGCAAGAACCCCCGTTCAACGGTGGGCACCATCACCGAGATCTACGATTACATGCGCCTGCTGTGGGCCCGCGTGGGCCGGCCGCATTGCCCCATCTGCGGGGAGCCGGTAGCGAAGCAGACCCCCCAGCAGATCGTGGACCAGCTGCTCGAACTGCCGGACGGCACGCGGTTCCAGGTGCTGGCGCCCGTGGTCCGGGGCCGCAAGGGCGAATTCGTTGACCTGTTCAAGGAGCTCACCGCGAAGGGCTACTCGCGGGCGCGGGTGGATGACAAGCTCATCCAGCTCAGCGACCCGCCCAAGCTGGGCAAACAGTTCAAGCACACGATCGAAGTTGTCGTTGACCGCCTTGTGGTCAAGGAAGGCATCAGCCAGCGCCTCACCGACTCGGTCGAGACCGCCCTGGGACTCGCCGAGGGCCGGGTACTGGCCGAATTCGTCGACCTTGAGGCTGACGATCCCGAGAGGATCCGGGCGTTCTCCGAGCACCTTGCCTGTCCCAATGAGCACCCCCTCGCCATCGACGAGATCGAGCCGCGATCGTTCTCCTTCAACAACCCCTTCGGCGCCTGCACTGCCTGCAGCGGCATCGGCACCAAGCTTGAGGTCGACGAGGAACTCCTCATCCCCAACCCGGAGCTCTCACTCTCCGAAGGCGCCATCGCGCCATGGTCGCTCGGGACGGCGACGACCGAGTACTGGAACCGGCTCCTCGGCGGCCTCGCGAAGGAGCTCGGATTTTCCATGACCACGCCGTGGGAGAAGCTTCCCGCCGAGGCGCGGCAGACCGTCCTGCACGGCAAAGACCACAAGGTCGTGGTGCAGTACCGCAACCGCTTCGGCCGGGAACGCAAGTACAGCACGGGCTTCGAGGGCGTCGTCCAGTACGTCCACCGCAAGCACACTGAAACCGACTCGGACACGGCCAGGGACCGCTACGAGGAGTACATGCGGCAGGTCCCGTGCCCGGCCTGTAACGGTGCCCGGCTGAACCCGGCGTCGCTCTCGGTCCTGATCAACGGCAAGTCCATCGCGGAGGTCGCAGCGCTGCCGATGCGCGAATGCGCGCATTTCCTGAACACCCTCGTGCTCACCGGCCGGGAGGCCCAGATCGCACACCAGGTCCTGAAGGAAATCCAGGCCCGCCTGACCTTCCTCCTCGACGTCGGACTTGAGTACCTGAACCTCGAACGCCCCTCGGGTACGCTCTCCGGCGGCGAGGCCCAGCGCATCCGGCTCGCTACCCAGATCGGATCGGGACTTGTCGGCGTGCTCTACGTCCTCGACGAACCATCCATCGGCCTGCACCAGCGCGACAACCGCCGGCTGATCGAAACGCTGACCAGGCTGCGCGACCTCGGCAACACCCTGATTGTGGTGGAGCATGACGAGGACACCATCCAGGAAGCCGACTGGGTAGTGGACATCGGACCCGGCGCCGGCGAACACGGCGGCAACGTAGTGCATTCCGGCTCCTACCAGGCCCTGCTGGAGAACACGGCGTCCCTGACCGGCGACTACCTCTCCGGCCGCAAGAAAATTGACATCCCGAAGAAACGCCGCAAGTACGACAAGAAGCGTGAGCTCAAGGTGGTCGGGGCCAAGGAGAACAACCTCCTGAACGTCGACGCCAGTTTCCCGCTGGGACTCTTCACAGCAGTGACGGGCGTCAGCGGCTCGGGCAAATCCACCCTGGTCAACGAGATCCTTTACAAGGTGCTGGCCAACAAGCTCAACGGCGCCAAGCAGGTGGCCGGACGCCACAAGTCGATCCAGGGCCTGGAGCACCTCGACAAGGTGGTGCATGTCGATCAGAGCCCCATCGGCCGCACCCCGCGGTCCAACCCGGCCACCTATACCGGCGTGTTTGACAACATCCGGAAGCTCTTCGCCGAAACGACGGAGGCCAAGGTGCGCGGATACCAGCCCGGCCGGTTCTCCTTCAACGTCAAGGGCGGCCGCTGCGAAGCCTGCTCCGGTGACGGCACCCTGAAGATCGAGATGAACTTCCTCCCGGACGTGTATGTCCCCTGCGAGGTCTGCCATGGAGCCCGGTACAACCGGGAAACCCTCGAGGTGCACTACAAGGGCAAGACCATTGCGGATGTCCTGAACATGCCCATCGAGGAAGGCGCCGAGTTCTTTGCCGCGTTCTCACCGATCGCCCGGCACCTGAACACCCTCGTCGACGTCGGGCTCGGCTACGTCCGGCTGGGCCAGCCCGCTACCACGTTGTCCGGCGGCGAGGCGCAGCGCGTGAAGCTCGCGGCGGAACTCCAGAAGCGCTCGAACGGCCGCAGTGTCTACGTCCTGGACGAGCCCACCACCGGCCTGCACTTCGAGGACATCAGGAAGCTCCTGATGGTCCTCCAGGGCCTGGTGGACAAGGGCAACACCGTGATCACGATCGAGCACAACCTCGACGTTATCAAGAGCGCGGACTGGATCGTCGACCTTGGCCCGGACGGCGGATCAGGCGGAGGAAGGGTCATTGCCACCGGCACGCCCGAACACGTCGCCAAGTCGACCGAGAGCCATACGGCGGCATTCCTGGCGGAACTCCTCGCCTGAGCAGGGCCGGGGCATCCTCCCGGGGACGGGGCATCCGCGAATGCATTCGGCGGATGCCCCGTCCCGAGGCCTGAGCTCGCCCGGACGTATTCCCTTCCGGGCATGGGAGTTTCTGGCATCAGCGGACTCGTGAGAAACTAGGCCGGTGACCCATACAACAGTGCCCGTGATCTTTGACCTGGACGGCACTCTTGTCGATCCGGCGCAGGGAATCTCGGACGGAATAGCCGCGGCCCTCACCGAACTGGGACTCGCAGTCCCCGGCAAGGCCCCGCTGGACGCGATGATCGGCCCCAAACTCAGCCACTCGCTGAGGGAGATCGCCGGGGTCCCGGACTCGCAGCTGGAACAGGCCATCCGGATCTACCGGGCCCATTACCTTTCGACGGGGATCGCGCAGAGCCGCCTGTACCCGGGTATCCGGAGCCTCCTGGATTCGTACGTCGAAGCCGGACGGCCGATCGCCGTCGCCACCCAGAAGCCCGAGGGCCTGGCCCGGATCGTGCTCGAGCACCACGGCATCGCCGCCTGCTTCCGGTTCATCCGCGGCTCGGCGGCCGACGAGGCCGGTCCTGCTTCCGGCCCGGCCGGGAAGGCGGGGATCGTCGCTGCTGCACTGGCGGATCTGGATACACTGGCCGGCGTTGACGCCCGGCACGCCCTGATGGTGGGGGACCGGGCCCAGGACGTTGCCGGCGCCGCGGCGAACGGACTTGACTGCATCGGCGTCGGCTGGGGTTTTGCGCTCGACGGCGAACTCCGCGAGGCGGGCGCCGTCGAGATTGTGCACAGCACCGCGGCCCTGGATGACGCCATCGGCAGTCGGGACCGGGTCCGCACTCCCGCCCTGATGACCACCGCCCTGAACGAGGTCCACGCCAATGGCAATGTTTGACGCAATCCGCTGGACGACCCGTGGCCTCATATCCTCCACCTGCCGGCCCACGGTCATCGGCCTCGAAAACGTGCCCCGGCACGGGCCGTTCATCGTGGCGCCCAACCACCTTTCCTTCCTGGACAGCGTGATCGTCCAGGCCCTGATGCCCCGGCCCGTGGCATTCTTCGCCAAGGCGGAATACTTCACCACCGGCGGCGTCAAAGGCAAAGTCATGAAGTCCTTTTTCGAAGCGGTGGGCTCCATCCCGGTGGAGCGCGGCGAGCAGGCGGCCAGCGTCCAGGCGCTGAAGACGCTGTTGGACATCCTCGATTCCGGCAAGGGCATCGGCATCTACCCTGAAGGCACACGCTCCCGGGACGGGATCCTGTACCGCGGCCGTACCGGGGTGGGGTGGCTGGCCCTCACGACAGGCGCCCCGGTCATCCCGGTAGGCCTGATCGGCACGGAGAACCTGCAGCCCGCGGACAGCAAATCGGTCAAGCCACAGCACTTCACCATGAAAGTGGGCGAGCCCCTGTACTTCGAGAAGACGGGCCCGGACCATTCGCTGCCCGCACGCCGCCAGGTCACCGACCGCATCATGGACGCGATCGCGGAACTCAGCGGCCAGGCGCGCTCCACGAGTTACAACCAGAGCAAGAGCGCCGAGTAGCCGTCCCGCCGGGCCGCGGTCGGCGGCACCGCGGCAGGCTCAGTAGACTGGACACGTGGCAGATCCAGCGAGTTACCGACCCCAGACGGGTGAAATTCCGACCAATCCGGGCGTGTACCGCTTCCGCGACCCGCACGGCCGGGTCATCTACGTGGGCAAGGCCAAGAACCTCCGTTCCCGGTTGAATTCCTACTTCGCCAACCCGGCCGGACTACTGCCCAAGACGTACGCCATGGTCCACACCGCCTCCAGCGTGGAATGGACAGTCGTCGGCAGTGAGCTCGAGTCCCTCCAGCTCGAATACACCTGGATCAAGGAGTTCGCGCCCCGGTTCAACGTCATGTTCCGGGACGACAAGACCTACCCGTACCTCGCCGTCACCATGGGGGAGAAATACCCCCGCGTACAGGTCCTGCGCGGGGAACGCCGGAAAGGCACCCGGTATTTCGGCCCGTACACCGCCGGCGCCATCCGCGAAACGCTGGACACGCTGCTGCGGGTTTTTCCGGTCCGCAGCTGCAGCGCCGGGGTCCTCAAGCGCGCCGAAGCCAGCGGCCGGCCGTGCCTGCTCGGCTACATCGACAAATGCGCCGCCCCTTGCGTCGGGCGCATCTCGCCGGAGGGCCACCGCGCCCTGGCCGAGGATTTCTGCTCCTTCATGGGCGGGGAAGCCAAACCGTTCGTCTCACGGCTCGAAAAGGAGATGGCCGCCGCCGTCGCGGAACTCGACTACGAACGGGCGGCCCGCCTCCGGGACGACATCGTCGCGCTGAAAAAGGTTTTCGAACGAAACGCGGTGGTCCTCGCCGAGGACACCGATGCCGACGTCTTCGCCCTGCACGAGGACGAGCTGGAGGCTGCGGTCCAGGTCTTCCACGTCCGCGGCGGCCGGATCCGGGGCCAGCGCGGGTGGGTCGTGGAAAAAGTGGAGGACTCCACGACTCCGGACCTCGTGGAACATCTGCTCCTGCAGGTCTACGGCGACGAGGCCGGCATCCAGGGCCGGCTGCCGCGCGAGGTCCTCGTCCCGGCAGAGCCCAGCAACGCGGCGGAACTGACCGAATGGCTCAGTGGCCTGCGCGGCGCCAAGGTCGACGTCCGGGTGCCGCAGCGCGGCGACAAGGCCGCCCTGCTGTCCACCGTGCGGGAGAACGCCGAGCACGCACTGCGGCTCCACAAAACCCGGCGCGCCGGCGACCTGACCGTCCGCTCCCAGGCGCTCCAGGAACTGCAGGAGGCACTGGACCTTCCCGTCGCGCTGTTGCGGATCGAATGTTACGACATCTCCCATATCCAGGGCACCAACGTCGTGGGCTCCATGGTGGTGGTCGAGGACGGACTGCCGAAGAAGTCCGACTACCGCAAGTTCTCCGTGACCGGAGACGCCGCCGCCGATGACACGGCCGCGATGCACGATGTCCTGACCCGCCGCTTCCGGCACTATCTGGACGACCAGGCGGCGCAGGCGGCCCAAGTGGAAGCCATCCGCCAGCACGGCCGGCAGTCGGGCCGCCAGGCGGCGCTGAATGCGGCGTCCGAGGCAGCGGTCGCCGTCGCACTGGCCGGCCCGGCCGAGGACACGACGACGCCGGCGTCCCGGGCGAAGTTCGCCTACCCGCCCAACCTCGTCGTGGTCGACGGCGGCCAGCCCCAGGTCAACGCTGCGGCCCGGGCACTGGCCGAACTCGGCATCGAGGACGTCTACGTCGTCGGCCTCGCCAAACGACTGGAGGAAGTCTGGCTGCCGGACAGTGACTTCCCGGTAATCCTGCCCCGCGCCTCGGCGGGGCTCTACTTGTTGCAGCGCATCCGCGACGAAGCGCACCGTTTCGCGATCTCCTTCCACCGGCAGAAACGCGGCAAGGCCATGACCGTGTCCGCGCTTGACGGCGTTCCGGGCCTGGGGGAGTCCAAGCGCAAGGCGCTGCTGGCCCAGTTCGGTTCCGTTAAGAGCATCAAGGCGGCAACGGCCGGGGACCTCATGGCGGCCAAGGGCATCGGCCCGTCCCTGGCCGACGCGATCGTCCGGCACTTCGGCCCCGAGGGTGATGCGGGCGCGGCCGGCGTGCCTGCCGTCAACATGACCACCGGCGAAATCCTCGAAACTTAGCTAGCTCCGCGAAACTTAGCTAGGGTAAGGAGTTGGAACGGCGCGCGCGGTGGCAGGCATCCCTGCGCCGCTCAAGGCGCGGCCAGCACGACGCGACCAGCAGGCATTGCACAGCAGAAACGGGGCTTCACAGATGGCAGAGTCGACGGCAGAATCCGGCGCGGACGAGAACGGTATGACGCCGGTCAAGCCCGTAGAGGCGGAGCTGCTCGTAGTGACAGGCATGTCGGGAGCCGGCCGGAGCACCGCCTCGGACGCACTGGAGGATCACGGCTGGTACGTCGTGGAGAACCTCCCGCCCCAGATGCTCGGCACGCTCGCGGAACTGGTGTCGCGGACGCCGCACTCGATGTCCAAGCTCGCCGTCGTGATGGATGTCCGCAGCAAGGAACTCTTCGCCGACATCCGCACGGCCCTCCGCTCCCTCGAAGCGTCCGGCGTGACCTTCCGCGTGCTGTTCCTTGACGCCAACGACGACGCGCTGGTCCGCCGCTTCGAGCAGGGCCGGCGGCCCCACCCGCTCCAGGGCGGCGGCCGGATCCTGGAGGGCATCGCGGCCGAGCGGGAACTTGTGCGCGAACTCCGGGACATGGCCGACATCGTCCTGGACACCTCCGCACTGAACGTGCACGGCCTCGCCACCGCGATCACCGAGCTGTTCAGCGAAACCGGGCCGGTGGCGCTCCGGCTGAACGTCATGAGCTTCGGATTCAAATACGGGCTGCCCGTCGACTCCAACTTCGTGGCGGATGCCCGCTTCATCCCCAACCCGCACTGGGTACCGCAGCTCCGGCCTCACACCGGCCTGGACAAGGATGTTAGCGACTATGTGCTGGAGGCCCAGGGGGTGAGCAACTTCGTGGAACGCTACGTGCTGGCGCTGGAGCCGGTCCTGGACGGCTACCGGCGGGAGAACAAGCACTACGCCACGATAGCCGTCGGCTGCACCGGCGGCAAGCACCGGTCCGTGGCCGTGGCCGTCGAGCTCTCACGGAGGCTCGCGCAGTACCCGCGCGTCACCGTGACCACCACCCACCGGGACCTGGGCCGCGAATAATGGCACTCCTCACCGGTCCACTGCCCCTGGTCCCGCCAGCCAGTGCGGCCTTCGCCAGCCAGCAGGACAAAGGACCCTCCGTGGTGGCCCTGGGCGGCGGCCACGGCCTGTCCGCCTCGCTCTCCGCCCTGCGCCTGCTCACTTCGGAGCTGACCGCGATCGTCACGGTCGCGGACGACGGCGGATCCTCCGGCAGGCTCCGCGAGGAGTACGGCGTCCTCCCGCCCGGCGACCTCCGCATGGCCCTGTCCGCGCTGTGCGACGACACCGACTGGGGCCGCACCTGGCGCGACGTCATGCAGCACCGCTTCGCCCCCGGCAAGGGGCGCGGCGGTTCCCTCGATGAGCACGCCATGGGCAACCTGCTGATCGTGACCCTCTGGGAGCTGCTCGGCGACACGGTCGCCGGCCTCAAGTGGGCCGGCGCCCTCCTCGGCGCGCGCGGCGCGGTGCTGCCCATGTCCAGCATCCCGCTGACCATCGAAGGCCAGGTCCGGGTCACTGCCCCGGACGGCACGTCGGTGCTGCAGACCCTGACCGGCCAGGCCAAGTGTGCCGTCGCCGGTTCGCTGGAGCGCGTCCGGCTGCTGCCCGAGAACGCCACTGCATGCATGGAGGCCCTGACCGCGATCGAGCTGGCCGACTGGGTGATCCTGGGCCCGGGATCCTGGTACACCTCCGTGCTGCCGCACCTGCTGCTCCCCGAGATGCGCGAAGCCCTCTGCAACACGGCTGCGCGGCGCTGCCTGACGATGAACCTTGCCACGGATACCAAGGAAACCCTGGGCATGAGCGCCGCGGACCACCTCCGGGTGCTGCGCGAGTACGCGCCCGAGTTCACAGTCGACGTCGTCCTGGCCGATCCGGCGTCGGTCCAGGACCTGCCCGACTTCGAACAGGCGGCCGGGATGCTCGGTGCCGAGGTGGTCTTGGGTAAAGTGGGGGCGTCTGGTCGCCGTCCGGTCCACGATCCGTTGCGGCTGGCGACGGCGTACCACGATATTTTCGGGAACAGTTAGGAAAGGTGCCATGGCACTGACAGCATCAGTCAAGGAAGAACTTTCCCGTCTGGATATCAAGAAGTCATCCGTCCGCAAGGCCGAGGTCTCGGCCATGCTCCGCTTCGCCGGGGGCCTGCACATCATCTCCGGCCGGATTGTGATCGAGGCCGAAGTCGACCTCGCCTCGACCGCCCGGCGGCTGCGCGCCGCCATCGCCGAGGTCTACGGCCACCAGAGCGAGATCATCGTCGTCTCCGGCGGCGGGCTTCGCCGCGGCAGCCGCTACGTGGTGCGCGTAGTCCGCGACGGCGAGGCCCTCGCGCGCCAGACGGGTCTTTTGGACGCCCGCGGGCGTCCCGTCCGCGGGCTGCCGTCGGTGGTCGTCAACGGCTCCGCCGCCGACGCCGAAGCGGTGTGGCGGGGCGCCTTCCTGGCCCACGGCTCGCTCACCGAGCCCGGACGCTCCTCCGCCATGGAGGTCACCTGCCCCGGCCCCGAATCCGCACTCGCCCTGGTCGGTGCCGCACGGCGCCTTGGCATCCAGGCCAAGGCCCGCGAGGTCAGGGGAGTGGACCGCGTCGTGATCCGCGACGGCGACACCATCGCGGCGCTGCTGACCCGGATGGGCGCGCACGACGCGCTCATGGTCTGGGAAGAACGGCGCATGCGCAAGGAGGTCCGGGCCACGGCCAACCGCCTGGCCAACTTCGACGACGCCAACCTGCGCCGTTCGGCGCAGGCCGCCGTCGCCGCCGGCGCCCGCGTCGACCGCGCCCTGGAAATCCTCGGCGACGACGTCCCGGACCACCTCAAGTACGCCGGCGAGCTGCGGGTGGCCCACAAGCAGGCGAGCCTGGACGAGCTCGGCCGCCTCGCGGACCCTGTCATGACCAAGGACGCCATCGCCGGTCGCATCCGCAGGCTCCTGGCCATGGCGGACAAACGCGCCCAGGACCTCGGCATCCCCGGCACGGAAGCCAATGTGACGCCCGAAATGCTGGACGACTAGCGCCGTCCTAGAATCAAGAACAGATTTCCGGGTGCTCAGCCATCCGGATGCACAATCCGAGAGTTACCGAACCGGACAACCCGTCCACGACATTGGAGGATTTTGTGACCGAGTACGTACTGCCCGAGCTCGACTATGACTACGCAGCGCTGGAGCCGCACATCTCCGCGAAGATCATGGAGCTGCACCACAGCAAGCACCACGCCGCCTACGTGGCCGGCGCCAACAACGCCCTCGCCCAGCTGGCCGAGGCGCGCGGGAAGGGCGACTTCGCCAACATCAACCGCCTCTCCAAGGACCTTGCCTTCCACACCGGCGGCCACATCAACCACTCCGTGTTCTGGAAGAACCTCTCGCCGGACGGCGGCGACAAGCCCGAGGGCGAGCTCGCTGCGGCGATCGACGATGCCTTCGGCTCCTTTGACGCCTTCCGTGCCCAGTTCAGCGCCGCGGCGCTGGGCCTGCAGGGTTCGGGCTGGGGCTTCCTGGCCTACGAGCCGATTGGTGGCAACCTCGTCATCGAGCAGCTCTACGACCAGCAGGGCAACGTTGCGCTGGGCACCACCCCGCTGCTGATGCTGGACATGTGGGAGCACGCCTTCTACCTGGACTACGTCAACGTCAAGGCCGACTACGTCAAGGCTTTCTGGAACATCGTCAACTGGGCTGATGTCGCCAAGCGCTTCGACGGTGCCCGCAGGAACGCCACGGGGCTCATCACCCTCTAGCGTGACCCGGCGGACACCTGCGTGTAACAAACCTCACAATTCGTTCCGTTAGGCCCGAATCGTGGACGGTCTGCCCCTGCACTTGCGGGGGCAGACCCAGTTAAACGTAAGATAGGTCACGGAAGGCGGTTAGCCTTCAGCAATGTGGCTGGTCGCCCTCCGATCTGGTAATCATCTCTGCCCAATGGCGTGCGGGATCTGTTAGTTGGCTTGAACGCCTGACTCAACTAGTCGTGCTTGCACAAGCACCAAGGAGACTGAAAACGTGACGACCCGTATTGGCATCAACGGCTTTGGCCGCATCGGCCGCAACTACTTCCGCGCAGCACTGGCACAGGGTGCAGACCTCGAGATCGTTGCCGTCAACGACCTCACGAGCCCGGAAGCCCTCGCCCACCTGCTCAAGTACGACTCCGTCGGCGGCCGCCTGAAGGAAACCGTCGAGGTCAAGGACGGCAACATCGTCGTCGACGGCAAGTCCATCAAGGTCCTCGCCGAGCGCGACCCCGCCAAGCTTCCCTGGGGCGAGCTCGGCGTCGACATCGTTATCGAGTCCACGGGCTTCTTCACGAAGGCAGCCGACGCGCAGAAGCACATCGACGCCGGCGCGAAGAAGGTCCTGATCTCCGCACCCGCCTCGGATGAGGACATCACGATCGTCATGGGCGTCAACGAGGGCCTCTACGACCCGGCCGCGCACCACATCATCTCCAACGCCTCGTGCACCACGAACTGCCTCGGCCCGCTGGCCAAGGTCATCAACGACTCCTTCGGCATCGAGCGCGGCCTGATGACGACGATCCATGCCTACACGGCCGACCAGAACCTGCAGGACGGCCCGCACAAGGACCTCCGCCGGGCCCGCGCTGCCGCGATCAACATGGTCCCCACCTCCACGGGTGCGGCCAAGGCAATCGGCCTGGTCCTGCCCGAGCTCAAGGGCAAGCTCGATGGCTACGCCATCCGCGTCCCGGTCCCGACGGGTTCCGCGACGGACCTGACCGTCACCGTGTCCCGCGAAACCACGGTGGCCGAAGTGAACGCAGCCCTCAAGGCGGCGTCGGAGTCCGAGGAACTCAAGGGCCTCCTGACCTACACCGACGAGCCGATCGTGTCCTCGGACATCGTGGGCGACCCGGCATCCTCCATCTTCGACTCCGGCCTCACCAAGGTAATCGGAAACCAGGTCAAGGTTGTTTCCTGGTATGACAACGAATGGGGCTACTCCAACCGCCTGGTGGACCTCACGGAGCTCGTCGCAGACAAGCTGGGCTAGGGTAGGACTCATGACATTCCACACCCTCAACGAACTGATCGCTGATGGTGTCCGCGGGCGGTACGTTCTGGTCAGAAGTGACCTGAACGTGCCGCTCGACGGCTCTACAGTGACTGACGACGGCCGCATCAAGGCCTCCCTGCCAGTGCTGGCGAAGCTCACGGACGCCGGTGCCCGCGTGCTGGTCACAGCACACCTGGGACGCCCCAAGGGCGCCCCTGAAGAGAAGTATTCGCTCAAGCCCGCGGTCGCGCGCCTGGCGGAGCTTGCCCCGTTCAAGGTCTCACTGGCCGGCGATACGGTCGGCAAGTCCGCCAAGGAGCTGGCGTCCGCGCTCCAGGACGGCGAAGTCCTGGTCCTGGAGAACGTGCGCTTCGACGCCCGCGAGACCTCAAAGGACGACGCCGAGCGCGGCGCGTTCGCAGACGAGCTCGTGGCGCTCACGGGCTCCGATGGAGCGTTCGTCGACGACGCCTTCGGTGCCGTGCACCGCAAGCACGCGTCCGTCTACGACGTCGCCACGCGGCTGCCGTCCTACCAGGGCGACCTCGTGCGCACGGAGGTCGAGGTGCTGCGCAAGCTCACCACGGACACCCAGCGCCCGTACGTCGTTGTGCTTGGTGGTTCCAAGGTCTCGGACAAGCTTGCGGTCATCGAGAACCTGATCGGCAAGGCGGACACGATCCTGGTGGGCGGCGGCATGCTGTTCACCTTCCTCGCGGCTGAGGGCCACAAGGTGGCGGGCAGCCTGCTCGAACAGGACCAGATCCCCGTGGTCCAGGCCTACCTGAAGCGGGCCGCGGATGCCGGCACCGAATTCGTGGTTCCCACGGACGTCGTGGTGGCCAGCAAGTTCGCGGCGGACGCGGAGCACGAGACCGTCCCTGCCGACGCCATCGAGTCCGGCGCCTTCGCCCGGCAGGGCGTCGGCCTGGACATCGGGCCGGAATCGGCAGCCGCTTTCGCGGAACGGATCAAGGGAGCCAGGACCGTGTTCTGGAACGGACCCATGGGCGTCTTCGAGTTCGCGGCCTTCGCGGCCGGCACCCGGGCAATCGCCCAGGCGCTCACGCAGACCGAGGCGTTCACGGTCGTCGGCGGCGGCGACTCCGCTGCGGCGGTGCGGACCCTGGGTTTTGCCGATGACCAGTTCGGCCACATTTCCACGGGCGGCGGCGCCAGCCTCGAGTACCTTGAGGGCAAGGAACTGCCCGGCCTGAGCGTACTGGACCGGTAGTAGCACCGACCGGCAGGGCGCCGCCCGCACCCAGCGGGGCGCCCTGCCGGCTTTTTCACCACCAGACTTTCTTGATCCGCACCACTTCTCCTGGAGATCACGTGACAACGTCAACCAACGGCACCTTCGACCGCACGCCCCTCATCGCAGGCAACTGGAAGATGAACATGGACCATGTCCAGGGCATCACGCTTCTGCAGAAGCTCGCGTGGACCCTGTCCGACGCCAAGCACGATTACAGCCGCGCCGAGGTGGCCGTTTTCCCTCCGTACACGGATCTCCGCGGCGTCCAGACCCTCGTCCAGGGCGATGAGCTCAAGGTCGTCTACGGCGGCCAGGACCTCTCCCAGTTCGACTCCGGCGCGTACACCGGCGATATCTCGGGACAGTTCCTCGCCAAGCTCGGCTGCACCTACGTCCTGGTCGGCCACAGTGAACGCCGCACCATCCACAACGAGTCCGACGACGTCCTCAACGCCAAGACCAAGGCCGCCTTCCGCCACGGCATCACCCCCGTGCTCTGCGTCGGCGAAGGCCTGGAAATCCGCCAGGCCGGAACGCACGTGGACCACACCCTCGCCCAGCTGCGGGCCGGCGTCGAAGCCCTCACTGCCGAGCAGGCCGCCGGCCTCGTCGTCGCGTACGAGCCCGTCTGGGCGATCGGGACCGGTGAAGTGGCAGGCCCGGGAGACGCGCAGGAAATGTGCGCGGCCATCCGCGCCGAGCTGTCCACCCTCTTCGGAGCGGACGTCGCGGCCAAGACCCGGCTCCTCTACGGCGGCTCGGTCAAGGCGAACAACGCAGCGTCAATCCTCAGGGAGCGCGACGTCGACGGGCTGCTCGTGGGCGGCGCCAGCCTGGATGCTGCCGAGTTTGCTAATATTGTCAGGTTCGAGAGTCACCTGCTGACGGATTAGACCGGACACAGGCGTGGCCCCCGCAATCCAAATCTTCTGAAAGGCCGTCGTGGACGTTCTTCATGTCATTCTGCAGGTTCTCCTGGGCATCACCAGCCTCCTGCTGACTTTGCTCATCCTGCTCCACAAAGGCCGTGGCGGCGGGCTGTCCGACATGTTCGGCGGCGGCATGAGCTCAGGCCTGAGCTCCTCGGGCGTCGCCGAGCGGAACCTCAACCGGTTCACGATCATCCTGGGCGTCACCTGGGCGGTCGTCATCATCGCCCTCGGACTCCTCATGCGGTTCAGCACCGGGGCCAGTTCCTAGACGCCTCTTTTCAGGAACTTTGCAAGGGGCCTTGCGGCCCTGCCGGCATCGGGAACCCGCGAACTACACTGTCGCTGAAGGTAAGCACCATTCCACCAGCTGAGTAGCCAGGAGTTCCCGATGCTGCATTCTGCTTCCGGATTCAGGGGCATCCGTGTGGGTGCGACCGAAGGGGCAACACCCCGCCACGAGCCACTTGACGGGGCTGGCGTACGCCAGCCCCGTATTCGTGTGTCCTACCTTTGTGCCAAAGGCCATGAAACTGCCCTGGTCTTCGCACAGCTCCCCGAGGACCAGATCCCGGGCGTCTGGGACTGCCGGCGGTGCGGCGGCACGGCTACCCGGGACGAGGCAAAATTCGCCCTCGAAGACGTCCCCGCCGAAGGCTTCAAGACCCACCTCGAATACGTTAAAGAGCGGCGCTCCAGCCAGGACGCCGAAGACGTGCTCGCTGGAGCGCTGGAGCGCCTACGCGCCCGACGGGCCCTTCCGGACTAGCTGTTCCGGGACGCGTGAGGCCGCGTTTTCGTCGATCAGCCACAGCGTCCGGCGGCGCCCCCGCGGACCCGCCGCCGGCACCTGTACCGGGTTGGCCCCGGCCAGCGCCAGGCCCACGGCGCCGGCTTTGTCTTCACCGGCCACCACCATCCACACTTCCGCTGCCGTGTTGATGGCCGGCAGCGTGAGGGACACCCTCCCAGGGGGCGGCTTGGGGGAGTTGCGGACGCCCACGACCGTCAGCTCCTTCTCGCGGATGCCGGTCTGCTCGGGGAACAGGGACGCGATGTGGGCGTCCGGTCCGACACCCAGCAGGACGATATCCAAGCGGGGAAGGCGTCCCGGATGTTCCGGACGGTCATCGGACATGTCCGCGGCGTGCTCGGCGGCGGCCGCCTCGCTCAGGCGGCGCGCGTAGTCCGCGGCTGCGTCTTCAGGAGTCTCGAAATCGTCCGAAGACCCGGGAACATGCACACGGGCCGGATCAACGCTGATGCGTGACAGGAGGGCATCCTCCGCCTGGCGGGCGTTGCGCTCCGCGTCGTCAGCTGCCACGAAGCGCTCATCGCCCCACCAGAAGTTGACCTTGGTCCAGTCGACGGCGGGCGCCGCCGGCGACTCGGCCACAGCCTTGAGCGAGCCGATCCCCATGGACCCCCCGGTAAGCACCACAGTCGCCTCGCCGTGCCGGTCCTGGATATCCACGAGCTTGGTTATCAGCCGTGCCGCGATCGCGGCCATGAGCACATTCGAGTCAGGATGGATGCTTACTCTGGGGTCAGCGCTCACTGGGACGGACACTCCTTAGGTTGGTACGTGGCAGTCCAATAGTAATCACTTCTCCGAAGACTTCGTCCGGATCAAGGCGCCGCAGTTCTTCGGCGAGGCAGTCCTTGAGGCTGCGCCGCGGGAGGGAGATGCGCTGCGCGGGCTGGCCGGGCTGCGTCAGCTCCGCCACCGTGAGTCCGGGCCGGAACAGCTGGATATCGCCGCCGGTGCGGCCGAGGCGGACGCGCCGGATCCCCGTCCCGGCCGGGTCCGCGACGATGGTCACAGGAACGTCCAGCGCCAGTGTGAGCCAGGCTGCGAGCAGAATGGTGCTGGGGGAGTCCGAGGCGCCCTCGACGGCGACGGCCGTCACCGGGGAGTCGTCCACCTGGTCCAGGACCGCGGCCAGCTGGATGCGCCAGTTGGTCAGGCGGGTCCAGGCGAGGTCGGTGTCGCCGGCTTTGTAGGTGCGGCGGATGTTTTCCAGCGCCGTCACCGGGTCCGCCTCGTTGGCCGAGTCCGTGATGCGCCGGTGCGCGATCCGCCCGATCGACGTCTGGCAGGCGTTCTTCGGGGCACCGTGCGGCCACCACGCCACGATCGGCGCGTCCGGCAGCAGCAGGGCAGCCACGAGGGACTCGCTTTCCTCCGCCAGCTCGCCATAGCCGCGGAGCAGGATCACTTCGGACGCCCCGGCGTCGCCGCCGACCCTGATCTGGGCGTCGAGGCGCGTCGGCGCCGAAGACCCGGCGTCGGCGAGGACGATGATGCGGCACGGGTGTTCCCGGCTGGCCTCGTTGGCCGCCTCAATGGCCTCCTCCTCGAGCCCGGACCGGGTGACGACCACGAGGGTCAGCACCCGGCCCAGGGCGATCACACCGCCCTGCTCACGCAGGGCCATGATCTTCTTGGAAATCTTGGAAGTTGTTGTGTCAGGAAGATCTACGATCATGGCCTTCTCCAGGTTCGTCCGTCGCGGGCGAGCAGCTCGTCGGCCGAGGCGGGGCCCCAGCTGCCGGGCGCGTAGGGCTCCGGCTGCTCGTCGAGGCCGGCCCAGTAGTCCTCGAACGGATCCAGGATCTTCCAGGACAGCTCCACTTCCTGATGTCGGGGGAACAGCGGCGGTTCTCCCAGCAGCACGTCAAGTATGAGCCGCTCGTAGGCTTCGGGGCTGGACTCCGTGAAGGAGTGGCCGTAGCCGAAGTCCATCGTGACATCACGGACTTCCATCTGCGTGCCAGGGACCTTGGAGCCGAACCGGATGGTGGCGCCTTCATCGGGCTGGACGCGGATAACCACCGCGTTCTGGCCGAAGTCGTCCTCGCCGTGGTCCGTAAAGAGCAGGTTCGGCGCGCGCTTGAGCACTACGGCGATTTCGGTCACCCTGCGCCCCAGCCGTTTGCCGGCCCGCAGGTAGAACGGCACACCGGACCAGCGCCGGGTGTTGATGTCCACCCGGATCGCCGCGAACGTCTCGGTCTTGGAATCGGCCGGGATGCCGTCCTCGTCCAGGTAGCCGAGGACCTCTTCGCCGCCCTGCCAGCCGCCGGTGAACTGGCCGCGCGCGGAGTGGGTGGAAAGGTCCTCCGGCAACCGCACGGCCGCCAGGACCTTTTCCTTCTCGGCACGGAGGTCGTCCGCGTTGAAGGAAATCGGTTCCTCCATGGCGGTCAGTGCGAGCAGCTGCAGGAGGTGGTTCTGGATGACATCGCGGGCCGCACCGACGCCGTCGTAATAGCCTGCGCGGCCGCCGGTGCCGATGTCCTCAGCCATGGTGATCTGGACGTGGTCCACGTAGTTCGCGTTCCATAGCGGCTCGAACAGCTGGTTCGCGAAGCGCAGCGCCAGGATGTTCTGCACCGTCTCCTTGCCGAGGTAGTGGTCGATCCTGAAGACCGCGTCCGGCGGGAAGACCGACTCGACGATGTCGTTGAGCTGGCGGGCCGATTCGAGGTCGTGCCCGAACGGCTTTTCAATGACCACCCGGCGCCACTTGTCGCCCTCGGCCTGGGCCAGGCCGTGCTTGGAGAGCTGGCGGCAGACCTGCTCAAAGGCCTTCGGCGGGATGGACAGGTAGAACGCGTGGTTTCCCCGCGTGCCGCGCTGCTCGTCGAGCTCGTCGATTGTGTCGCTGAGGCGCTTGAACGCCTCGTCGTCGTCGAACTCGCCCTGCACGAAGCGGATGCCCTCGGAAAGCTGCTTCCACACCGTTTCATCAAACGGGGTGCGGGCGTAGGTCTTCACGGACTCCTTAACCTCGGCCGCGAAGTCCTCGTTCTCCCACTGCCGCCGGGCGAAGCCCACGAGGGCGAAGCTTGGCGGCAGCAGCCCGCGGTTGGCGAGGTCGTACACGGCCGGCATGAGCTTCTTGCGGGCGAGATCCCCGGTCACCCCGAAGAGGACCAGGGAGGACGGCCCGGCAATACGGTTCAGGCGGCGGTCGCGGGGGTCCCGGAGCGGGTTGCGCCCCCGGCCCGCAGGACTCCTGCCGCCGATGTAAGTTTCTGGCATGGTTGCGTGGGTGCCTTAGCTTTCAGTGGAGAGTGCGGCCTTGCCGGCCAGTGACACGACGAGGTCCTGCAGTTGCCGGACGCCCGTTGCACGGTCGGTGAGGTGCAGCCGGAGGACCGGCCGGCCGTGCTCGGAAAGGACCTGGGCGTCCCCGGCCGCCTGCGCCGAGATCAGCTCACCGAAGGTGAAAGGCCGGTCCGGGATGGCAAGATCGGTCGCGGACGCCGCCGTGACCTGGAGGAACACGCCAATTGCCGGGCCGCCCTTGTGGAACTGGCCGGTGGAGTGCAGGAAGCGCGGTCCCCAGCCGAACGTGACGGGGCGGGAGCTGATGGCGGCCAGCTGGTCCCGGACCCCTTCCAGGGGGGCATAAGCCAGGCGGTCGAAGTAGGCCTGGACGCTGAGGTAGCCGTCCGCACCGAGTTCCGCTAGGAGTGCGCTGACGGCTTCCGCCGCCGTAGCCGCACCGCCGAGCCACGCGCCGCCGCGGACCTCGATGGCGCCGTCGGTGAAGCTCGCCGGCGTCGGTTCCGGCTGCGCATCCAGCAGTCCGCGGGCGGCGACCTTGGCGGCTTCGACGTCGGGCTGGTCAAAGGGGTTGATGCCCAGCAGGCGGCCGGCCACGGCGGTGGCGAATTCCCACGCCATCATCTGGGTGGGCAGGCCGCCGGCGATCGCAACCTCGTTTTCAGCGAGTACGACGTCCGCATCGGCCGCGACGAGCCGGATGACCAGGACATCGGGGGCGCCGAGGGTGGCCTCCGGCGAGGCGGGGCCGGCGACAACCGGCAGAACGCCTGTGCCGAGCTTGCCCGTGGATTCAGCGATGAGCTGTTCCGCCCAATCTGCGAAGCCCACGATTCCGGAGCCGTCCTCGGCGATCACGATTTTGTTGCGCAGCGGGCTTGTCCCGCCCAGTGCGGTGCCGAGGGCGAGGCCGATATTGTCCTCCGAGTCCTCGTTGAGGACCTCGGCGGCTTCTTCGGCTTCGTCCAGGAACGCCTGGATGTCCACTCCGGCAAGGCCGCAGGGAACGAGGCCGAACGCCGTGAGCGCCGAGTAGCGCCCGCCGACGTTCGGGTCCGCGTTGAAGACGGCCCGGTAGCCGGCCTCACGGGAGGCCTTGTCCAGCGGCGAGCCCGGGTCGGTGACGATGATGATCCGGCTCTTGGCGTCGAGGCCCGCCTCGGTAAAGGCGTATTCAAAGATCCGGCGCTGCGAATCCGTCTCCAGTGTGGAACCGGATTTGGAGGACACCACGATTGCCGTCTCAGCGAGGCGGTCCGCCAGCGCGGCGGCAACCTGCTCCGGGTCGGTGCTGTCCAGCACGGTCAGCTCGACGCCGGCGGTTCCGGCAATGACTTCAGGGGCCAGCGAGGAACCCCCCATGCCGCACAGGACGATCCGGTTAACACCCTCGGACCGGAGGGCGTCGCGGAGTGCCAGGATGTCCGCCACGAGCGGCTGGGAGACGGTGGCCGCCTCGACCCAGCCGAGCCGGACGGAGGCCTCGGACTCGGCGTCGGGACCCCACAGGGTCGCGTCCTTGGCGAAGATCCGGGTGGCGACCCGGTCCTCGAGCAGTGCGGGCAGGTGCTGTTCGTGGGCCTGGCGGGCAGCGCCCGTGGCGTCGTAGCTGAGAGTGGTCATGTGGGCTAGGCGTCCTTCCGTGCAGCGGCGAGGGCCACCTCGACGTCGGCCAGCAGTTCCTTCCAGCTTGCCACGAACTTGTCGAGGCCTTCGGACTCGAGCACCGCGACAACGTCGTTGTAGGAGATGCCGAGGGCATCGAGCGCGTTGAGCGTGGCGTTGGCGTCGTCGTAGCCGCGGGAGATCGTGTTGCCCGTGACAGTGCCGTGGTCGAAGGTCGCGTCGAGCGTCTTTTCCGGCATGGTGTTCACGACGCCGGGGGCGACGAGCTCGGTGACGTACAGGGTGTCCGGGTATGCCGGGTCCTTGACGCCGGTGGACGCCCAGAGCGGCCGCTGGGGGAGCGCGCCGGCGTCAGCCAGAAGACCCCAGCGCTCGGTGGAGAAAAGCTCCTCGTAGACCTGGTAGGCAAGGCGGCCGTTGGCCACACCGGCCTTGCCCTTGAGTGCCCGGGCCTCGTCCGTACCGATCGCGTCAAGGCGCTTGTCGATCTCGGTGTCCACGCGGGAGACGAAGAAGGATGCCACCGAGTGGATCGTGGAGAGGTCGTGGCCGTTTTCCCTGGCCTGCTCCAGGCCGGACTGGAACGCGTTGATGACGGCGCGGTACCGCTCGAGGGAGAAGATCAGTGTCACGTTGACGCTGATGCCGGCCGCCAGGGTGGCGGTGATCGCTTCCAGTCCTTCGACGGTGGCCGGGATCTTGATCAGGACATTGTCCTTGTTGACCTGGCCGTAAAGTTCCTTGGCTTCGGTGATCGTCCCGGCGGTGTCCCAGGCGAGGCGGGGGTCCACCTCGATGGACACACGTCCGTCTACGCCCTTCGTGGCCGCAGCCACGGGGGCGAAGAGATCGCAGGCATCGGCGACGTCGGTCGTGGTGATCGCGAAGACGGTCGCCTCGACACTGGCGCCGGCTGCGGCCATCTCCCTGATCTTGGCGTCGTAGTCGTGGCCGGTGGTGATGGCGGCGTGGAAGATGCTGGGGTTCGTGGTGACGCCCACGACATTCTTCTCTTCGATGAGCTTGCGCAGCGTGCCGGTGGCGAGGCGTCCGCGGGAGAGATCATCGAGCCAGATGGAGACGCCGGCGTCGGACAACTGCTGGGTGGGGGTGGTGTTCATGGGATAACTCCTGGAAATCTGGGTCCTTGAAACAGGGCAGGTGTGGGTCAGGCCGTGAGGCCGGCAAGGGATTCCTTGGCTGCCGCGGCGACTGCTTCCGCGGTGATGCCGAATTCCTGGAAGAGCCTCTTGTAGTCCGCGGAGGCACCGAAGTGCTCGAGCGAGATGCTGCGGCCGGCGTCGCCGACGAAGTCCTTCCAGCCGAGGGCGAGGCCGGCCTCCACGGAGACACGGGCCTTGACGGCGGCGGGCAGGACGGCCTCGCGGTAAGCGGCATCCTGGCGGTTGAACCACTCCACGCACGGCATGGACACCACGCGGGTGGGGATTCCCTCGGCCTGGAGGGCCTCGCGGGCCTGGACGGCCAGCTGGACCTCGGAGCCGGTGCCGATGAGGATGACCTCGGCGGGGGCGGTGGCGCCGTCCCGGGAAGCCTCGGCCAGGACGTAGCCGCCCTTCGCAACGCCGGCGGTGGAACCGAAGGTGTCGCCCTCGGCGTCGCCCCCGCCCCGGGCGTAGGTCGGGATGTTCTGGCGGGTCAGGACGATCCCGGCAGGGTTCGCGTGATTCTCCAGCATGCTCTTCCATGCTGCGGCGACCTCGTTGGCGTCGCCCGGGCGGACGACGTCCAGACCCGGGACGGCACGCAACGAAGCCAGCTGCTCGACGGGCTGGTGCGTGGGGCCGTCCTCGCCCAGTCCGATGGAGTCGTGGGTCCACACGTACAGCGACGGGACGCCCATCAGGGCGCCGAGGCGGATCGCGGGGCGCTGGTAGTCGCTGAAGATCAGGAAGGTGCCGGAGAATGCGCGGGTCGCACCGTGCAGGGAGATGCCGTTCACGATGGAGGCCGCGGCGTGCTCGCGGATACCGAAGTGCAGGACCCGGCCGTAGGGGTTGCCCTTCCACGCCTCAGTCTGCCGGGACGCCGGAATGAACGACGGCGACCCCTCGATCGTGGTGTTGTTCGATTCGGCAAGGTCGGCCGAACCGCCCCACAGTTCCGGCATGACCGGACCGATCGCGTTCAGTACCTTGCCGGACGCGGCCCGGGTGGAGACATCCTTGCCGGCTTCAAACACCGGCAGTGCGGCGTCGAACTCGGCCGGCAGCTTACGGGCCCCGACGCGTTCCAGCAGGGCCGCGGCCTCCGGGTTGCCGGCCTGCCAGGCCTCAAAGGCCCCCTGCCAGTCCCGGCGCACGGCGGCACCGCGCTCCCCGGCCTGACGGGTGTGGGCCAGGACGTCCTCGTCGACCTGGAAGGAACGCTCGGGGTCGAAGCCGAGGACCTTCTTCAGCCCCGCGACTTCCTCCGCGCCCAGGGCCGAGCCATGGATCTTGCCGGTGTTCTGCTTTTTCGGGGCCGGGTATCCGATGATGGTCCGCAGCGAAATGATGGAGGGCTTGCCGGTCTCGGCTTTCGCGGCGCGGAGGGCGGCGTAGAGCTCCGGGACGTCTTCGACGTATTCGCCCGTCCTGGTCCAGTCCACGCGCTGGACGTGCCAGCCGTAGGCCTCATAGCGCTTCAGGACATCCTCGGTGAAGGCGACGTCGGTGTCGTCCTCGATGGAGATGTGGTTCTCGTCGTAGATCACGACGAGATTGCCGAGCTCCTGGTGGCCGGCCAGCGAGGACGCCTCGGACGTCACGCCCTCCTGCATGTCGCCGTCGGAGGCGATCACCCAGATGGTGTGATCGAAGGGGCTGGTGCCCGGGGCGGCGTCGGCGTCGAAAAGGCCACGCTGGCGTCGCTGGGAGTAGGCGAAGCCGACCGCGGAGGCCAGGCCCTGGCCCAGCGGGCCGGTGGTGATCTCCACACCGGAGGTGTGCTTGTACTCAGGGTGGCCCGGGGTCAGCGATCCCCAGGTCCGGAGCGCCTGCAGGTCCTTCAGCTCCAGTCCGTAACCGGAGAGGAAAAGCTGGATGTACAGGGTCAGGGAGGTGTGGCCAGGGGAGAGGACGAACCGGTCCCGGCCCAGCCAGTCCGGATGCTTCGGGTCGTGCCGCATCAGCTTCTGGAAAAGAAGGTAGGCGGCCGGGGCCAGGCTCATCGCTGTGCCGGGGTGGCCGTTACCGACCTTCTCCACCGCATCGGCGGCCAGCACGCGGACAGTGTCCACGGCGCGCTGGTCCAAGCTGGTCCATGACAGTTCTTGCTCTTCCAAATGTGGCACGAAAACCGGGCCCCTCTCTGTGCTGACGGCCGGCGGTACGGTCGGTCCGGTCCCGGGCACAGTTCGGTGCCCGCTGCGGTTCGTACCAGCCGTTCACCATCGAAACGTTGATCTATCATTCAGACGCATCAACAGATGCGGGAAACGCCTTTTTGCGCAATCGCCCGTGTGCGCTGATCTGCAGACAGCTTAGCCCTATTCCACTGGGCGGGCAGCGTATATCTCACCAATTGGACCGCATTTCGGCTTATATGAATCACCACGCAGGGGAGCGGCGGTGAGCACGCGTTAACGTGCCGGAATCATGGCGTGCGCCACAGCGCCGTTCCCGGGACGTCCGCGCCTGCGGCACCACGGTATGATGGGACGTGGCTTCCACCGGGGGCGGGGACACGCGCGTGTCCCGGGCGTGGACCGTTTCCTTACGCTACCGGTGGTGCGAATTCCCAGCCGGACTGAACAGCCAGACAGAACAGAGTGACTGCCACCGTGAGCACAACAGATACGCCGCTGAACGCCTCCCCGGCCCGGGGACGGACCGGCTTCGCCCGCAAAGCCAAGGCCTACCTGGCTCTCACGAAGCCCCGCGTCATCGAGCTCCTGCTGGTCAGCACGCTCCCGACCATGATCTACGCACAGCGCGGGTTCCCCTCGATCGGCCTGATCCTGGCGACTCTTGTCGGCGGAGCCTTCGCGGCAGGCAGCGCGGGCGCGTTCAACTGCTACATCGACCGCGACATCGACAAACTCATGCACCGCACGGAGAACCGGCCGCTGGTCACAGGCGAGGTCACCCCCCGGGAAGCGCTCGTCTTCTCCTGGCTTCTTGGTGCGGCGGCGCTGGCCATCCTCTGGTTCGGCGCGAACCCGCTCTCGGCCTGGCTCGGTCTCGGCGCCATTGTCTTTTACGTGGTCATCTACACCATGATCCTCAAGCGCCGCACCGCTCAGAACATCGTCTGGGGCGGCGCTGCCGGCTGCTTCCCGGTACTCATCGCCTGGGCCGCCGTGACCAACACGGTGCAGTGGCCCGCCGTCGTGCTCTTCATGGTGATCTTCCTCTGGACCCCGCCGCACTACTGGCCGCTCTCCATGCGCTACGGCGAGGACTACCGCAACGCCAACGTGCCGATGCTCGGCGCCATAGCCGGCGCCAAGGTCGTCTCAGTGCAGGTCGTCCTGTACGCGTGGGCCATGGTGGCGTGTTCCCTGCTGATGGTCCCGGCCGGCGGAGCGGGCTGGATCTACACGGTCACGGCCGTTTTCGCCGGAGCCTGGTTCCTTTACGAGTCCCATGCGCTGCACACCCGCGCACAGGGCGGCGACGTCTCCAACAAGGGCGCGATGAAGGTCTTCCACGGCTCCATCAGCTACCTCACCCTGCTGTTCATCGCCCTGGCCATCGACCCGTTCGTGGGCCCGGCTGTCATGGGCCGTTAGGACCCCCCGGGTTCCCGGGGCCGCCTGTGACTCCCGGCTCCGCAGGGCCCTTCGGCTCTGAAGGGGGATCGGAAGGTTCCTCCGACTGCCGGCGGTTGACGCGGGCACGGCGGATACGCCAGATGATCAGGGCGAGCACGCCGAGCACCAGGACACCTGCCGTGATGTCCCGGCCGGCAGCCTTGGCGACGGCTTCATAGGAATTGCCCGCAAAGAAGCCCAGCAGGACGAAGCCGGCACCCCAGACGAGGCCCCCGGCGGCATTGAAGGCCAGGAAGCGCGGGTAGTGCATCCGCGAGGTCCCGGCCAGGGCCGGCATGACGGCCCTGAAGAACGCCACGAAGCGGCCGAGGAAGACGGCCGATCCGCCGCGCCGGCGCAGGAACTCCTGGGCCTTGGCCAGGGCGGCGCGCCGGTTCTTCATGACCCCGGAATCCAGCAACCTGGGACCGAGGTGCTTTCCGAGCTCGTAGCCGACCGTGTCGCCAGCCACCGCGGCCAGCACAACGACCGCAACCATGCCCCACAGCGGCACCTCGCCGCGGCTGGCGACAACGCCTCCCAGTACCGCGGCGGTCTCTCCCGGGAACACGAACCCGATGAACACCGCGTCCTCAGCGAAAACCAGGCACCCCACGATGGTGAAAGCCAGCGCGGGACTGATGTTCAGCAGGCCTTCCATGATTCCGTTCACGGCGGGCGCCTTTCTCTCTACAGAGTCAGGCTACAGAGTCAGGCTACAGAGTCGGGCTATTTCACGGGACTGGACCGGGCGACGTCGGCGGCGTTGGTGGCAGCGCACATGAGCAGGGCGGCACCCAGCATGTGTGCCCCCACGAGGAGGGCCGGGATGCCGTTGTAGTACTGCGTGAAGCCGATGACGGCCTGCAGCACGGTGACGCCCAGGAGCAGGAAGACACCGCTCCGGAACGGGCCGCCAATCCGGTCCCGGAAAACCAGGAACAGCCCGAACAGCGCTCCTGCCGTGACGAGGTAGGCCGGCACGGCGTGGGCGTGCGAGATCAGTTCCCAGTCCAGGCCGTTCCGCGGTGCGTTGGCGTCGCCGGCGTGCGGGCCGGCCCCGGTCACGGCCACGCCCAGGCAGACCGCGACGGCGGAAAAGACGGCGACGGCGAGCATCACCGGACGCGCGGCACCCGGCAGCGCCGGAAGGGACGATGCGGGAAGCGGCGATGCCGGAAGCGGCGACCCGGGCACGGACTGGTGCCGGGCCCTGCCGGTCCGGCCGAAGGCCCGGTTGACGAGCAGGGTCGCGAGGACCACGAGGGCCATGGACACCAGGAAGTGCAGCCCGACCACCCAGGGGTTGAGACCAGTGAGCACGGTGATGCCTCCGATGATGGCCTGCGCGGGGATGCTGGCGAGCAGCCCCAAAGCCAGGAGGTAGAGGTCGCGGCGTTCCTTGCGCAGGTTCCACAGGTACACCAGCATCATCACGGCGACCGCGGCCAGCGCAAACGTCAGGAGCCGGTTACCGAATTCGATGACGCCGTGGTAGCCCATTTCCGGCGTGGTCGCGAGGGAGCCTTCGGTGCAGCGGGGCCATGTCGGGCAGCCCAGGCCCGAGGACGTCAGGCGGACGGCCCCGCCGGTCACCACGAGGACGATCTGGCCGACCAGGGACAACACGGCGAGCCGTTTCACCGTCTTGTCCACGGCGACGGGCAGCATGGACGTTATCCGGGAGGCGAGGGGTGGGCGTGACGCCGTACTCACAGTTTTTCTCAATTCCACTTGAACCAACGGGTTGCTGCGCCGCCGGCAATCGCCGTCCAGAGCAACATGACAAGCACGGCAGCGCTGTTGATGCTGCCATGCAGGAACGCGTCCCTCAGTGCCTGACCCAGCGCGCCTGAAGGCAGGAAATGCACCACGGCTTGTGCCAGGGCGGGCAGCCGTTCGGCCGGTATCACGATGCCGCCAAGCGCCCCCAGCAGGATCCACAGCAGGTTGGTGATGGCCAGCGTCGCCTCCGGCCGGACCGTGCCGGCCACGAGAAGACCCAGCGAGGTGAAGGAGGCCGCACCGAGGACAAGCAAGGCCAGGCCTGGCAGCCAGCCGAGCGGGTCGGGCTGCCAGCCGAGCATCAGGGCCACGGCGGTGACGACCAGGACCTGCAGGAGCAGCACGGCCAGGACGGCGAGCACTTTGCCGGCGATCAGCCCGGTCCGGCCCAGGGGAGTGGTGGAGAGGAAGCGGAGCACGCCGTACCTGCGGTCGAAGCCCGTGGCGATGCCCTGGCCGGTGAAGGCCGTGGACATGGCGCAGAGGGCCAGAATGCCGGGAACCGCGATGTTGATCCGGCTGGAACCGAGCCCGTCAAGCACAGGGGTGACGGTCAGCCCCACCATGGCCAGCAGTGGAAGGACCACGGCGAGGATCAGCTGTTCGCCGTTGCGGAGCATCGTGACGGTCTCATACCTGCCCTGCAGCAGGATTCGCTGCAGCAGCGGGGCGGGGGCACTGCCCAGGGCACGGTTGCCCGGAACGGGGGTCATCGGATCTCCCTTCCGGAGATGTCCAGGAAAACGTCCTCGAGGCTGCGGGCCTCGAGGCTCATGGACGTGGGCATGATGCCGCGGGCAGCCCACCAGGCTGCCACGGCGGACAGGTCGGCGGGGGTGAGTGCGCCGGTCGCGGAGTAGCTGCCGGCCCTGGATTCCCGGACCTCGACGGCGTCGGGGAGTACCCCGGTCAGGTCCAGTCCGGGCGGGGCCTCGAACAGGAGGGTCCGGACGTGCTGTTCGCCGACGCCGGGCTCCAGCTCGTGCTGCAGCAGCTGCGCCACGGTGCCTTCGGCCACATTGCGCCCCGCGTCGATGATGTAGATGTAATCGGCCAGGCGCTGGGCGTCGTCCATCAGGTGGGTTGTGAGAATGATTCCCATGCCGCGGTCGCGGAGCCCGGAGATCAGTTCGAAGACCATCTGGCGGGATTGCGGGTCCAGTCCGGCGCTCGGCTCATCGAGGAAGAGTACCTCGGGGTTGCCGACGAGGGCCGCGGCGAGGGCGAGGCGCTGCTTTTGGCCACCGGAGAGGCGGCGGACATTGGTGCGGCTGAACGTGTCAATGCCGAGGCGCCGGATCAGCTCGTCGACCGGCCACGGGTCCTGGTACATGCCGGCAATGTGATGGAGGAGCGGAATCGGCCGGGCCGACGGCGGCAGGCCGCCGTCCTGCAGCATCACACCGACGCGTGCCCGCAGCCCGGCGCCGGCCGTGTCAGGATCCTGGCCCAGCAGGCTGATGTTGCCCGCGGTGCGCTTCTGCAGCCCTTGAGCGCACTCGATGGTGGTGGTCTTGCCCGCACCGTTGGCGCCCAGCAGGGCCGTGACCTGGCCGCGTTCGGCAACGAGGGAGAGTCCGCTGACCACCCGCAGCATCTTGCCGTCGAGGGAGGACAGTGGACCAACATCCTTGACGAGCCCGCTGATGGACAGGACGGGGGATTCGGGAGATCGCACCACAGCATTCTACGTGATGTAGTACGGCCGGGGCCGAGCGCGGCCGTATGGAGCGTAGCCATGCCTTACTGGCCTGCCGGAGTAAATTACGACATGATTGTGTTGTGTATTCCATGAGTTCCTCCTCTGTTGCCCTCGCCGGGCACGGCGCCCCGCGCAGCACTGCCGCAGTGGCAGTGCCGGCAGCGGGGGCGGTTCCGGTGCACGACGCCGAAGAGCGCACCCGGGACCGCGTCCTGAACGCGGTCCTTGAGCATGGCCCGATCAGCGCCGCAGAACTCGGTGACCAGCTCGGATTCACCCCTGCCGCGGTACGCCGGCACCTGGACCACCTCGCGCGGAGCGGCGTGATCGAGGTCAAGCGGGTTGCCCGCGCCGGTGCGCGCGCGGGACGACCGGCCCGCCGCTACGTCCTCAGCTCGCAGGGCCAGTCCACGCTCGGCAACGACTACCTCGACATCGCCACCCTGGCGCTGCGCCGCCTCGGCGAAATGGCCGGCCCGGAGGCAGTCCGGCAGTTCGCCGTCGAACGCTTCGCCGACATGGAACGCCGCTACGCGCCGGAAATCGAAGCGGCCGGTACGGACATCACGGCACGCGCCCGGGTCCTTTCGGAGGCCCTGAGCCGTGACGGCTTCGTGGCCTCGGCGCAATCCGTCGAAGCCAAAGCCCCGTTGCCGGCAGCCCTGTCCAGCGTCCAGCTATGCCAGGGACACTGCCCCATCCAGCACCTGGCCGCCCAGTTCCCGGTGTTCTGCGATGTGGAGACCGACGTATTTTCCCGGCTGGTCGGCGTCGACGTACGTCGGCTTTCCACGCTGGCGCGCGGCGGCCATGTCTGCACCACCCATATACCTACAGGGCGTCCGGCAGCCAGGAGGCCCCTGGGCTCCGCAGCTCCGGGCACCCTGGACGAAGTATCCAACCATCTGCAAGAAAGGCCGTGATGACGGACCAACTATCAGAGAAGACGGTTGCTGAATCTACTGTGATTTCGGAGATTCTGGAAAAGAATCCCGAGCTCCACGGAATCGGCACCTACGAGTACGGCTGGGCCGACAAGAACGACGTCGGCGCCAATGCCCGCCGCGGGATTAATGAGGACGTGGTCCGTGACATCTCGGCCAAGAAGAACGAGCCGGAATGGATGCTCGACCTCCGCCTCAAGGGCCTGAAGTACTTCGACCGGAAGCCGATGCCCACGTGGGGCGCGGACCTGTCCGGCATCGACTTCGACAACATCAAGTACTTCGTACGGTCCACCGAGAAGCAGGCCGCGACGTGGGAAGACCTTCCGGAGGACATCCGGAACACCTACGAGAAGCTGGGCATCCCGGAAGCGGAACGCAGCCGCCTCGTCTCCGGCGTCGCCGCCCAGTACGAGTCCGAGGTCGTCTACCACCAGATCCGCGAGGACCTGGAACAGCAGGGCGTCATCTTCCTGGACACGGACACGGCCCTCCGCGAGCACCCGGAGATCTTCCAGGAGTATTTCGGCACGATCATCCCGGTGGGCGATAACAAGTTTGCCTCGCTGAACACGGCCGTCTGGTCCGGCGGTTCCTTCGTGTACGTGCCCAAGGGCGTCCACGTGGACATCCCGCTGCAGGCGTACTTCCGCATCAATACGGAAAACATGGGCCAGTTCGAGCGCACCCTGATCATCGCTGACGAGGACTCCTACGTCCACTACATCGAGGGCTGCACCGCACCGATCTACACCTCGGATTCACTGCACTCCGCCGTAGTGGAAATCATCGTGAAGAAGGGCGCCCGCGTCCGTTACACGACGATCCAGAACTGGTCCACCAACGTGTACAACCTGGTCACCAAGCGCGCCATCTGCGAGGAGAACGCCACCATGGAGTGGATCGATGGCAACATCGGCTCCAAGGTCACCATGAAGTACCCGGCCGTCTACCTCGTGGGCGAGGGCGCCAAGGGCGAGACCCTCTCCATCGCCTTTGCCGGCGAAGGCCAGCACCAGGACACCGGCTCCAAGATGGTCCACATCGCCCCGAACACCAAGAGCTCGATCGTGTCCAAGTCCGTGGCCCGCGGCGGCGGCCGTGCGGCTTACCGCGGCCTGGTCCAGGTCCGTGAAGGCGCCAAGCACTCGGCCAACACGGTCCGTTGTGACGCCCTCCTGGTGGACACCATCAGCCGGTCGGACACCTACCCGTACATCGACATCCGTGAGGACGACGTCACGATGGGGCATGAGGCGACGGTCTCCCGCGTCAGCGAAGAGCAGCTGTTCTACCTGATGTCGCGCGGCATGCGCGAAGACGAGGCCATGGCGATGATCGTCCGCGGCTTCATCGAGCCGATTGCCCGCGAACTGCCGATGGAATACGCCCTCGAGCTGAACCGACTGATTGAACTGCAGATGGAAGGATCGGTCGGTTAATGACTGACATCACTACTGAAAAGGCCCGCATCGGCGCGCCCTCTTCCCAGCCGTTCATCAACGGCTTCACGGAGGAAGGCGAAAGCCTCTCACCCGTGAACGCGGCGGAGTCCAAGTCACCGCTGGGCGGCGAGGCCGTCAAGCGCCACTCGCACGGCGGCGGCGTCGGCATTCCGGACAGCTCACGCGCCGGACGCCTCACGTCCTACAAGCTGGCCGACTTCAAGCCGTTGACCGGCATGGAGGAGGACTGGCGGTTCACCCCGCTCAAGCGCCTCCGCGGCCTGCACACCGAGGTTCTCAATGGTGCCGCCCCGTCCGTGAGCGTCACCGCTCCGGCCAGCGTCACGGTCGAGACGGTCGGCCGCGGCGACAAACGGATCGGCTCCGCCGGCATCCCCGAGGACCGGGTCTCTGCCAACGCCTGGGAGAACTTCTCCGAGGCCACGGTCGTCACCGTTCCCGCCGGGGTCCAGGCGGACGGCGAAGTCAGCGTTGTGCTGACCGGCCAGGGCACGGCAGCTGCGGCGCAGCACCTCGTCATCGTGGCGGAAAAGTTCTCCAGCTCCGTCGTTGTCCTGGACCACCAGGGCACTGCCGTTGTCTCGGAAAACGTCGAGATCGTCGTCGGGGACGGCGCGCAGCTGACGGTCATCTCGCTCCAGGAATGGAACGACGACGCCGTCCATGCGTCCTCCCAGCAGGTGAAGCTCGGCCGCGACGCCAAGTTCAAGCACATCGTTGTCAGCCTCGGCGGCGACCTCGTGCGCGTCACGCCGTCGGCACGCTTCACAGCCCCCGGCGCTGAAGTGGAACTCTTCGGCCTGTACTTCGCCGACGCCGGCCAGCACCTCGAGCAGCGCCTGTTCGTGGACCACGCCGTCGCCAACTGCAAGTCCAACGTCCTGTACAAGGGCGCCCTGCAGGGCCGGAATGCGCACACCGTCTGGGTGGGCGACGTCCTGATCCGAAAGGAAGCAGAAGGCACCGACACCTACGAGGCCAACCGCAACCTGGTCCTGACCGACGGCGCCCGCGCGGACTCCGTGCCCAACCTTGAAATCGAGACCGGCCTGATCGCCGGCGCCGGCCACGCCAGCGCCACCGGCCGGTTCGACGACGAGCACCTGTTCTACCTGATGGCCCGCGGCATTCCGGAAGAGGTGGCCCGCCGTCTGGTGGTCCGCGGCTTCCTGAACGAGATCATCCAGCAGATCAAGGTTCCGGCCATCGAAGAACGCCTCACGGCCGCCGTCGAGCGCGAACTCGCGGCAACGAACCACTAGTGCGCAGCACCAGAGAACACGGAAAACATCAATGACTGAACAGCCAAAGGGCGAACTGGTCTGCAACGCCAGCGAGATCCACCTCAAGCAGGCGCTGCGGATCCTGATCGACGACTACCCCGTAGCGATCGTGAAGGACTCGATGGGCGAGATCCACGCCATCGGCGACACCTGCTCGCACGCGGACATTTCCCTCTCCGAAGGGGAAGTGGAAGGCTGCAAGATCGAGTGCTGGGGCCACGGCTCCCAGTTCGACCTGCGCAGCGGCGAGCCGCTCCAGCTGCCGGCCTACGATCCTGTTCCTGTTTTTGCCGTGACCGTCGTGGGCGACGAGGTCTACGTGGACTTCACGAACGTCCTCAACGGCGCCGAGGCTCCGAACTTCAGCTAGCTGCCCGCAGCCGGCAACCCGCACCACAGAAATTTATCGACAAGAATTCGACAAGAAAACGCACAGTGCCGGAGGGCACCGTGCAGAGGAGAACAAGGCACATGTCTACTCTTGAGATCAAGGACCTGCACGTCAGCATTGACACCGAGCAGGGCACCAAGGAAATCCTGAAGGGCGTCAGCCTGACCATCAGGACCGGCGAAACGCACGCCATTATGGGCCCGAACGGCTCGGGCAAGTCCACCCTCGCGTCCACCATCGCCGGTCACCCGCGCTACAACGTGACCTCGGGTTCGATCACCCTCGACGGCGAAGACGTCCTCGCCATGAGCGTCGACCAGCGCGCCCGCGCCGGCGTGTTCCTGGCCATGCAGTACCCCGTCGAGGTTCCCGGCGTGAGCATGACCAACTTCCTGCGCACCGCCAAGACCGCCATCGACGGCGAAGCCCCCAAGCTCCGCACCTGGACGAAGGACGTCAAGGCCGCCATGGCGCAGCTGCGCATCGACGCCGACTTCACCCAGCGCAACGTCAACGAAGGCTTCTCCGGCGGCGAGAAGAAGCGCGTGGAGATCCTCCAGCTGGAGCTCTTCAAGCCGAAGTTCGCCATCCTCGACGAGACCGACTCCGGGCTCGACGTCGATGCGCTGAAGGTCGTCTCCGAGGGCGTCAACCGCGCCCACGCCGAAGGCAACATGGGCACCCTGCTCATCACCCACTACACGCGGATCCTGCGCTACATCAAGCCGGAATTCGTGCACGTGTTCGTTGACGGCCAGGTTGTCGAAGAGGGCGGCCCGGAGCTTGCCGACCGCCTCGAAGAAGAAGGCTACGACCGCTACGCCACCGGCGCAGGGGCAGCCACCATCGCTGCCGCCGACGCCGCAGCCCAGGCCTAGTTAGGACTCCACCATGACCGAACTCAATGTGGCCCGCACGGGCCTCGAAGATGTCGAAGAGGCACTCAAGGATGTGATCGACCCGGAACTCGGGGTCAACATCGTTGATCTTGGCCTGCTGTACGGTCTGAAGTACTCCGACGACGACGGCGCGCTGCTCATCGACATGACCCTCACCACGGCCGCCTGCCCGCTCACCGACGTGATCGAGGAGCAAGTCGGCAAGGCCCTGGACGGGGTCGTCGACGAATGGCGGCTCAACTGGGTGTGGATGCCGCCGTGGGGTCCGGAACGGATCACCGAAGACGGCCGCGACCAGATGCGCGCCCTCGGCTTCAACATCTAAAACTCCCTGACACGACGACGGCGGCCGGCCACCTTCCAGCGAAGGTGGCCGGCCGCCGTCCTCGTTCCATCGATTGCTCCGCAGCGGCCCTTTTGACCCTCCAGAACGGCAGTTACGGAGCAACGGATGAAGACATGGGCTACGGGGTGGCGACACCGAACGTATCGCACTGGTTGATGTCGCCCGTCTTGTAGCCCTGGGAGAACCACTTCTGCCGCTGCGCGCTGGAGCCGTGCGTCCAGGCCTCGGGGGACACCCGGCCGGTGGCGGCCTTCTGGATCCGGTCATCACCCACGGCCGACGCCGCCGACAATGCGTCGTTGATGTCCTGGGCCTTCAACGGATCCAGGTACGGCTGGCCGGTCTTGGGATCAGGCTGCGTCGTGGCGTAATGCACCCAGATTCCGGCGTAGCAATCCGCCTGTAGTTCGACGCGCACGGAACCGGATGCCGGTCCCTGGGGATCCTGCTGGGCCCGGTCGATGGTGCCGAGGATGTTCTGGATATGGTGGCCGAACTCATGGGCCACCACGTACTCCTGGGCCAGCGGGCCGCCGGAGGATCCGAACCGGTCGACGAGTTCCTGGAAGAAGCCGGGATCAAAGTAGGCCGTGGTGTCGGTCGGGCAGTAAAACGGTCCCACGGCTGACGTCGCGGCGCCGCAGCCGGTGCTGGTGCTGCCGCTGAAAATCACCGTCTTGGGTTGCGGGTACTTCTTGTTGTACTGGGCCAGATACGTCGGCCAGAAAGCGTTCAGGCTGTTGACCGTGCCGGTAATCCGGCAGTCCAGCCGGGCGTCGGCGTCCGCGCCTGTCCTGCAGGCGGGCGCGGAACCCTGCGCCTGTGACGTGGGGTTCTGCGAGGTGCCGGTCAGGCCCTCGAGGAGCGAAGGGTTGATGCCGAACAGGGCCGCCAGCAGCAAGATGATGCCGCCGCCGATCCCGCCCCCGATCATCGGGCCGCGGCCCATCCCGCGGCGGTCCTGGACCTGCGACGGATCCAGCTGGGCGTTGTCGTTGAAACTCATGCTGTCACAATATCGTGTGCTGACTGTGACCGGACCGACGGCCGGTAAAGTTGAAATGATGCCTTTTCTCGACAGACTCCAGCGCTGGGCCGATGAGCGCCCCGACGGTACAGCCGTCGCCGTGGCCGGGCAGCGCCTGAGCTGGGCCGGGCTCCGGGATGCGGCCGCCGCCCTCGTGCCCGCAGCGCCGGCGGTGACCGTGTTGTCCGAAAACAACTCCACCGGCTTCGTCGTGGCCTTCGCGGCAGCAGTCGCCGGGGAACGGCAGTGCGCCGTCCTGGACCCTGCGTGGCCTCACCAGCTGCAGGACGGGATCGCGGAGCGGATCGCCGACACCGTGCCGGCGCTGCCGGGTCCTGCGCTGGGGGGCCCTGCGCTGCGGAGTCCTGCGAACGGGGCGGAACTTACGGACGGACCGCCGGCGGCGCCGTTTTTGATCGGCCTGACATCCGGCACCACATCGGTTCCCAAGGCGTTCACGCGCTCGCGCCGGTCCTGGCAGCAGTCCTTCGACGCCTCGATTGAATTCTTCGGCCTCACCCCGGAAGACAGGACCCTCGCCCCCGGACCCCTCGCGGCCAGCTTGAACCTGTACGCCCTGGCCGAATGTTTGTACGCCGGCGCGGAGTTCCACACCCTGGACCACTTCGACGTCGGCGCCGCGCACGCCGCCGTCAATCACGACGGCATTACCCGCCTGGTCCTCGTCCCGACGATGCTCAGGCTGCTGAGCGAACGCGGACTCACCGGCGGCGTGGACGGCTCCGGCCTCCGCAGCATCATCTGCGCGGGCTCCAAGCTGGACGCACGGACGCTTGAAGCAGCCCGCCGCTGGGCACCGAACGCCACCATTTTTGAATACTACGGCGCCTCGGAGCTCAGCTTCGTCTCAGGCTCCGGTCTGCGCCCCGGCCAGGCAGCGGAGCCTGGGGGCACCGGCATCGGGAAGCCCTTTCCCGGCGTCGAAATCCGGATACTGGACGACGTCGGAACCCGGCTGGCCGACGGCGTCGACGGAAACATCTGCGTCCGCAGCGGCATGGTCAGCGACGGCTACCTGTGGGGCGACGACGGGCAGGCGCTGCGGTGCTTCGAAGGCTGGTTTACGGTCGGGGACCAGGGTTACCTGTCCGGCGGCACGCTGCACATGCTGGGCCGGCGCTCCGACATGATTATCACCGCCGGCACCAACGTGTATCCGCACGAGGTCGAACTGGCCCTGGCGTCCGTGCCGGGTGTGGCGGCAGCCGTTGCCGCCGGCGCGGCCGATGACGTCCGCGGCCAGCGCGTGGTGGCCGGCGTGGTGCCGTCTCACGGGGCGGTCACGGCCACCCAGCTCAAAGCAGGCGTCGAGGACGTGTTGGCGAGGAACAAGCGCCCGCTGGAGTACTACGCGCTGGCCGAACTTCCCCTGACGGACCGGGGCAAACTCAGCAGGCAGCTCCTGCTCGACTGGGTCGGCCAAAACGACCCCAGGATCCGGCGCCTTGCCTGAGCGCCGCAGGCAGGCCCTTCCGGAGGACCGGCAGCCGGTCATCATCGCCGCGCGCCGGACGCCGATCTGCCGCGCGAACGGGGCACTGAAGACTCTGCGGTCCCACGAGCTCCTCGCTCCGGTCCTCCGCAGTCTGCTCAGCGGCGCCGGCGTGGCCGGCGTGGCCGGCAGGGCCGGTTTGGTCCCGGGGTCCGTGACGGACGTCGTGATCGGCAACGCCGTGGGCGGCGGGGGCAACGTCGCCCGGCTTGCTGCCCTGGAGGCCGGGCTGCCCGTGAGCGTCCCCGGGGTGACAGTGGACCGGCAGTGCGGTTCGGGACTGGACGCGATCGTGCTGGCGTCTCGCCTGGTGGCGGCCGGGGGTGGCGGCGTGTACCTGGCCGGCGGTGTAGAGAGCATCAGCACGGCACCCCTGCGCGCGCACCGCAGCGACGACGGCACTCCGGACTTCTTCCGCCGCGCCCAGTTCGCGCCCCTCAGCTACGGGGATCCGGACATGGGGGTGGCGGCGGAAAACGTGGCCGCCCGGTTCGGCATCAGCCGGGAACGCCAGGACGCCTTTGCACTCCGCAGCCACCGGCTGGCGCTGGCCGCCGCTGCCGCCGGCTCGTTCGACGGCGAACTCGTCCCGCTCGCTCGTGTGCCCGGACCCGGTCAGGAGAACGCCGAGGTGGTCCGGTCGGATGACGGCCCCCGGGGCAGCCTCGGCGCGGCGGTCATGGCGCGCTTCCCGCCCGTGTTCTCGGCGGGAGGCACCGTGACGGCGGGAAACTCCTGCTTCGACGCAGACGGTGCCGCCGCCGTCGTGATCACTACGGTAGGGCGGGCGCGGCAGCTTGGCGCGACCGACGGGCTCCTGGTCCTGGGCACGGACACTGCCGGGGTCGACCCGCAGCTCCTGGGGATCGGGGCGGCGGCGGCGGCAGACCGGCTGCTCTCGGAGCGGGGGTTGACGGCCGGGGATGTGGGCCTCATCGAGTTCAATGAGGCCTTTGCCGCCCAGGCCCTTGCCTGCTTTGACCAGCTCGGCATCGACCCCGGGCGGGTAAACCTCGACGGCGGCGCACTGGCCCTGGGCCACGCCTACGGGGCGTCGGGCGCGGTGCTCGTGACCCGGTTACTGGCCCAGGCGCGCCGGAATCCGGTGGAAGGACAGCTGGCCCTGGCCATGATCAGCATTGCAGGCGGCATGGGGACGGCCGCATTGTTTGGGTACTGCCGCCTCGGCTGACCCCTCCACGGGACATGCTCATCCTTGTCCGCGGGACATGCTCATTCTTTGGGCTGGCGGATGGGCATCCTGGGATCATGTCCGGTGCCTGCGGGCAGGGGAGGGCATGTCCATCCCTGGTGGGCGCTGGACAACGCCTTCGTCTGACCTCCCCGCCTGAACCCCCAGCCGACCCCCTCCAAGGGACATGCTCATTCTTCAGGACTGCGGGTGGGCATGGCGGGAATATGTCCATTGGCTGCGGGCAGGGGAGGGCATGTCCATCCCTGGTGGGCGCTGGACAACGCCTCCGTCCGAACCCGTCTGAACTCTCAGCAGACCCCCTCCACGGGACATGCTCATTCTTCAGGACTGCGGGTGGGCATGGCGGGAATATGTCCATTGGCTGCGGGCAGGGGAGGGCATGTCCCGTGGTGCGGAGCCGCAGAGCTAGCGTCAGTCGTCGAGGTCCTCGGCGTCGCCCAGGCCCCGTGCGGCGAGGGCTTCCCCGGTCTGGCGTGCGAAGGCCACAGTGGTGATGAATACCGGCAGCACGATCGCGCGGGGGTTGCGTTCCAGCCCCCGCGCCTTGGCGGAATCCCGGACGTCCGCATAGGCTCCGGCGATGAACGGGATGCTGCGGAGCATGATGGCAATGGTCAGGGCGAAGCGTTCCGGGTCCGCACCGAAACGCCGGAAAGGCCCGGCAAGCGATGCTACGCCGTCCAGCAGGGCCTGGACAGGTGTGGTGGCGGTCAGGACCGACGCAGCCACGACGCAGACGAGCACGTTGAGGACGATCCGCGCGGCGGTAGGCGCGCCAAGCTGCCACCACTGGAACAGGCCGATCGCCAGCAGTACGGGCAGGACCGGACGCACGGCGCGGACCAGCCGGGCGACGCCGGCCCCGCTGAGCAGAAACAACAGCGACAACAGCGCCAGTGCCCCGGCCGCCACAGCCCAGTCTGCGATCAGGAAGGACGCCATGCCGCAGCCGAGGACCAGCAGGAACTTCAACCACAACGGAGCCCGGTGGACCCCGGAGGCGCCCGGCACGTAGTTGGCCAGAAGGAAGCCGTGGCCGCTCACCGTCGCTCCGGGTCCTGTCGATCCGGTTTGGCACCCGCCACAACAGGACTGCCCGCCGGGTAAACGCCAGGGACGCCCGCTGTCGAGAGCTCACGGTAATGGGCGACGGCGGCGGCAGCGGCGCCGTCGAACACCACGATTCCGGCTTCGACGACAAGTACCCGGTCCAGGTCCAGCGCGAGGTCGAGGTCGTGGGTGGACAGGATGACCTGTTGGCGCAGCCCCGCCAGCGTCCGGCGCAGCAGTTCCCTGTTGCGCAGGTCCAGCAGCGTCGAGGGCTCGTCCAGCACCAGGACGTCCGGCTCAACGGCCATGACAGCGGCCAGTGCCAGCAGCTGGCGTTCGCCGCCGGAGAGTTCGTAGATGCTCTGGTCGGCCAGGGGCAGGAGGCCGAATCGGTCCAGGATGGCCTCAGCCCGGCCGCGGCGTTCCCTGGCGTTTCGCACGGAGCGCCGCAGCGACAGTTCCACATCCTCGCGTCCCGTAGGCATGACCAGTTGGGAGAGCGGGTCCGTGAAAACGAACCCGACCCGGCGCCGTACTTCCCGCACGGCCCGGACCGTGTCCTTGCCGTCGACCGTGACAGCCCCGGCGCTGGGCCTCACGAGGCCGTTGAGGAGCCGGAGCAGGGTGGATTTGCCTGAGCCGTTGGCCCCGATGATCCCTATCCGGTGCTCGGTGAGGGTCAGCGTCAGCTCACCGAGCAGGGTTTTTAGGGCGGGACGGTCCTCGACGGCGACCCGCACTGCCACCCGGTCAAGGACGATGCTGCTCACGGGCGGGGATCTGCCATCCGCACCCGGCGGATCAGGAGGTCAGGGAACGCCTTGTGCAGTGCCAGCGCAATGCTGACAGCCAGGATGTTCTTGATGATGTCGCCCGGGTAGTAGGCAAGGTCGACGACGAAAGCCTCGGCGAAGTCCAGTTTGGCATTGACGGCCAAGCCCAGGATGCCCAGGGTGTGGATGAGGACGATGCTGCTCACCATGGCGGCGCAGAACAGCAGGACCGCCCGGAGCTTTCGTGAAGTGCGCCGGAGCACGACGGCGGCCAGCCAGCCGGCTGCTGCGGCGGCCAGCGGGAATGCAATGATGTAGCCCGCCGAGGGCCCGGCGAGGATGCCGAGCCCGCTTCGTCCGCCGCTGAAGATCGGCAGCCCGGCGAGTCCCAGGAGCGTGTAGAGGCCTACCGCCGCGAACGCCCGGCCGGGGCCGAGGGCCAGGCCTGTGAGAATAACGGCGAGCGTCTGCAGGGTGATGGGGACTCCCAGTCCGCCCACGGGAACGGCTGCTACCAGCGCGGAAACGGCCACGAGGGCAGCGAAGACGGCGATCAGGCCGAGGTCGGTGGCGTTCCAGCGGGTCCGCCGCTGGACGGGCCGGGCGGGGAGGGCCTTATCTATCTGGATCATGGGTGTTCCTGTCGAGTGAGGCAATCGGTGGGGCTCGTACTTCCGACTGTACGTTCGCCGGGCAACGGGTTTTTTGTAGGTGGCCCACTAAGGGGCGGCCCGGATGCTGGAGGGCACCGCCAACGGGGGCGGGGAGGTTCCGGACCGGCCGCGCCGGACCGGCACAGCCAACGGACCCGGGCGGTTCCTGACCGGCCGCCAACGGCGCCGGCCGGCTCCCCGTTCCTGACCGATGTCACTGGGCGGAGGCAGGCCCCGGTAGACTGGTAGAGGCCGTTCTCTCGGCCGCACCGCCCCGGCCCCCTCCAGCTTCCATCCGTTGTGCCGCGGCGTTCCCTGTTGTGAAAGGCATTAGCTGCATTGATTACCGTCCAGGATCTCGAACTGCGCGCCGGCGCCCGCCTCCTTATGGACCAGGTGAGCTTCCGGATCGACAAGGGAGACAAGATCGGTCTCGTTGGCCGTAACGGTGCAGGAAAAACCACGCTCACACGGGTGCTCGCCGGCGAGGGCCTGCCGGCCGGCGGCAAGGTGACACGCACCGGCGAGATCGGCTACCTGCCGCAGGATCCCCGGACGCCGGACATGGAGCAACTGGCCCGCGACCGGATCCTGTCCGCCCGCGGACTTGATATCGCCGTCGGCAAGCTGCGCCAGACGCATGAGGACATGGCCAGCGAGGACGCCGAGGTCCAGCGCAAGGCGATGAACCGCTACGACCGCCTCGAATCCGAGTTCCTGGCGGCGGGTGGCTACGCGGCAGAGGCCGAGGCCGCGGCGATCTGCTCCAACCTGGCGCTGCCGGACCGGCTCCTCAACCAGCCCCTGAAGACACTCTCCGGTGGCCAGCGCCGCCGTGTGGAGCTTGCGCGCATCCTGTACTCGGGCGCCGAGACCATGCTTCTCGATGAGCCCACCAACCACCTCGACGCCGACTCCATCTCCTGGCTCCGTGAGTTCCTCAAAAACCACCAGGGCGGCCTGATCGTGATCAGCCACGACACCGAACTCCTCGAAGCCACCGTGAACAAGGTCTTCCTGCTGGACGCCAACCGCGCGCAGATCGACTTCTACAACATGGACTGGAAGCGCTACCTCGCGCAGCGCGAAACCGACGAGCGGGCCCGCAAGCGCGAACGTGCCAACGCGGAGAAGAAGGCCCAGGTGCTGTTCGACCAGGCCAACAAGATGCGCGCCAAGGCCACCAAGGCTGTCGCCGCGCAGAACATGGCCAAGCGCGCCGAACGTCTCCTCGGCGGCCTCGAGGCAGTCCGCGAGAACGACCGCGTGGCAGCCCTGCGCTTCCCGGACCCCTCGCCGTGTGGCAAGACCCCGCTCACAGCGGACGGCCTCAGCAAGTCCTACGGCTCGCTGGAAATCTTCACCGATGTGGACCTTGCCATCGACCGCGGCTCCAAGGTGGTCATCCTGGGCCTCAATGGCGCCGGCAAGACGACGTTGTTGCGGATGCTCGCCGGCGTCGACAAGCCGGACACCGGCGCAGTCGTTGCAGGCCACGGCCTGAAGGTGGGCTACTACGCCCAGGAGCACGAGACGCTCGACGTCGACCGCACCGTCCTGCAGAACATGCGCTCCTCGGCCCCCGACATGAACGACGCCGAGGTGCGCGGCATCCTCGGTTCCTTCCTGTTCTCCGGCGACGACGTCGACAAGCCCGCCGGCGTGCTCTCCGGCGGCGAGAAAACCCGGCTGGCGCTGGCGACGATCGTGGCATCGAGTGCCAACGTGTTGCTCCTCGACGAGCCCACCAACAACCTCGACCCTGCCAGCCGCGCCGAAATCCTCGGCGCCCTGAGCAACTACACCGGGGCCGTCGTCCTGGTCAGCCACGATGAGGGCGCGGTCGAGGCGCTGAACCCCGAGCGCGTCGTGCTGCTGCCCGACGGCGTAGAGGACCTCTGGAACGAAGATTACCTGGACCTGATCACGCTGGCGTAGGCTGCTTCGGCCGCCGTCACCGTTGCGCTTGCGGTCATGTCGCGGCTGCGCCCGGGGCCCAGGTTGCCTTCGCTAGCGGACTGGCATTTCCTGGGCTTGGGTGATGCGTTGGAGTTCGCTGTAGGTGATCGAGAACATCGAATAGTGGTCTCCCGCGCCCGCCCAGAGCACGGGGTGGGCGGACAATGACTCGTCCAGCAGGGTCCTGATCCGCCCCGGGTGCCCCACCGGGGCCACTCCGCCGATTTCCTGGCCCGTATGTTCCAGCACGAAGTCAGGGCTGGCCCGGCGGATTTTTCCCGCGCCCAGCTGTGCGGCCACCTTGGGGATATCAACTTTGGCGGCGCCGCTGGCGAGGATCAGCAGGGGAGACCCGCCGAGATTGAACACGAGGCTGTTGGTGATGGCGGCGACGTCGCAGCCCAGGGCTTCTGCCGCCGCGGCCGCCGTCGGGACTTCTGAGCCGAAGACCGTCACCGTGTCCTCGACTCCGGCCGCGGCGAGCGCGTCCTTCACGTTCGCGACCGGTTCCGGAGGCACCCCAGTGACCTTCTCAGAACCCCTGGGCATCGAGGATGGCATCTTCCTCTTCTTCCGCCGTGGCATTTTTGCGTTTCCGGGGGACAGGACGACGCCGGACGGTCGGGCCGCTGGAATGCAGGTATCCGCCCTCGGCAGCCCCGGTCCCGGCGTCCTCCGCGTCGATCGCGGCGTTGCGTGCCTGCTGCCTCGCTGCGTAGCCGAAGCCGACAAACATGAGCACCCCGAAAGCAAACCACTGCAGCGAGTAGGAAAGGTGCGTCCCCTCGTCCGTTGACGGCATGGGGAAGCCGACCGGCATGTCCGCCACCGAAGGGTTCTCGGAGGCGAGCTGACCGTATGCGCCGGTGAGCAGGGGATAGCCCAGCTGCGCGGAATAGGCGGGAAGGTCGATCGAGGCCAGCTGCCCGTCCGGGGCGCCGCGTTGGAGTTCCGGTTCGCCCGCCTTGAGACGGCCAATGACTGTCACGTGGCCCTGCGGCGGCGCGGGAACCGAGTCGGGCCGGCCGGGGGTGTTGTTCCCGATCGGCAGCCAGCCGCGGTCCACAACCACCGTCTCGCCGCTGTCCAGCTTGAGCGGTACCACTACCTCGTAGCCCGGCTGGCCGTTGAGCGGGCGGTTGCGCACGATGCGTTGCCCGGCGGCGTCGTAGCTGCCGCGGAGTTCCACCTGCGTCCACTCCCGCTCGGGATCGAGCCTCGTGAACTGCTCCCTGACGCTGGCGAATGGGACCGGCGTGGCGGAGTAGTTGGAGACAACGCGGTTGATTTCCGCCAAAGTCTCGGCGCGGCGGTCCATCTGCCAGCGGCCCAGACCGACGCAGGCGGCTGCGAAAATCGCGGCCAGCAACAAGTACCCCAGCCATTTGCTGGAGAAGAGGAAACGATACATTCAGCGGACCTGGCCTGTAGTCGGGATGGCGTCAAGGGCCATCGTGTCTTTCCAGAGGCCGCGGGTCTGGAGGTAGTCCTCGAGCCACGCCCGGTGTTCTGCACATGCAAGCCAGATCTTGCGCCGCTCCGGGGTGTGGATCTTGGGATTGTTCCACAGCAACTGCCATTGGGCCGACGCGCGGCAGGCCTTGCGGGAGCAGAGAGTGCCGGCGGGCAGGGCTGCCTCGCCGCCGTTCCCATCGCCGCGTCCGGCCAGGTCAAATAGGTTCATGAAGCTGCCCGCCCGTGTTCGCCATTGTCCTCAAAAGGTCCGTTCCCGTCCTCGACCAGCTCGCCTTGGAGCAGCGTCACCGAAGCGTCTTCCCCGGGTTCCGGGGTTCCTGTTGCCGGGGACGCGGGGGCGCCCGCGCCTGCGGCCGGGGCATCCAGCTCGCCCATTGGTACATAGTCCAGCAGCGAATCACTGTGGACCTCGGCCCTGTCGCTGCCATTGGCTATCACGACGGCCACCCAGGGCAGGAACACCGCGCCCATGACCGGAATGAGCTTGAACCAGCCGTCCACCACAAACACCAGGATCAGGCACACCATGCGGATGCCCATGGCCACGGCGTACTTGATCATCCTCTGGCGCATCTCGTCAGAGTGCGCGGCGGCTGCGTCCGTGATGCTGTGCACCTCGGTGTCGCCGTATGACGCATCCGGGTCGCCCGGCGTCGGCTCACCGGGTCGGTTTTTGAGTGTCAAGGCTGTCAGATCACGCTCCCAAGGCTTACTTCAATTCTCTCACCATCACCGGAGCCGCCCAAACGGACGCTGTCCGGGCGCTAAGATCGGAGGCAGGAAAATCCAGTCCCCATCGCGGCGCCGACCCGCCGCAGAATCCCGGAGCCCCACATGTCTGAGACACCCACCACCGGCCGCAGCGTTCTGATCACCGGCGGGAACCGCGGGATCGGCCTGGCGATCGCCGAATCCTTCCTGGCCAACGGGGACAAGGTGGCTGTGACGTACCGCAGTGCGTCGGAACTCCCGAAGGGCATTCTCGGCGTGAAGGCCGATGTCACGGACGAGGCCTCGGTCGACGCCGCCTTCACCGAAGTCGAAGCCGCCCACGGTCCTGTGGAGGTGCTGGTCGCCAACGCCGGCATCACCAAGGACACCCTGCTGATGCGCATGAGCGAGGACGACTTCACGTCCGTCATCGACACCAACCTCACCGGTGCGTTCCGCGTCATCAAGCGGGCCTCCAAGGGCATGATCCGCGCACGGAAGGGCCGTGTGGTCCTGATTTCCTCCGTCTCCGGCCTCTACGGCGCCCCCGGCCAGATCAACTACTCTGCCTCGAAAGCCGGCCTCGTCGGCATCGCCCGCTCGCTGACCCGCGAACTGGGTGCCCGCGGCATCACCGCCAACGTAGTGGCCCCGGGCTTCATCAACACGGACATGACCGCGGAGCTGCCGGAAGCGACCCGGAAGGACTACCTCACCAAGGTCCCCGCCGGCCGGTTCGCGGAGGCGTCCGAGGTCGCCAACGTCGTCCGCTGGATCGCCAGCGACGAGGCCGCCTACATTTCCGGCGCGGTCATCCCCGTCGACGGCGGCCTCGGCATGGGCCACTAGGCCCGGTTTCCGCCCGACGACGGCGGCTCGTGCCGCCGGCGCCGGCCTCCCTCCTTCGACGGCGCCGGCGGCGCGGCGTGCCGGCCGGGGAAAGAGTCCGGACCGATAGGCCTTTTGCCCTTAGTGCCCGTTGCCTGGTCAGTGTGTAATGGGGCTTACCGCCCCGTACCGTGCACAGGCAGGGGCATGGAACCAGGAGGATTATCATGGCTGACCTCAGCAAGTGGGCGCCCTCGGACATGCTTGAGCCGGTCCGGCGCTTCCTCGACGGCGAACTGCCGATGACGTCGATCAAGGTGGAGCAGTTCCAGGACGGAAACACCCTGGTGGTACGGGCGGAAGTTCCAGGAATCGATCCCGACAAGGACGTCGACGTGTCCGTCAGCGAGGGCATGCTGCACATCAAGGCCGAACGCGAGGAAAAGACCGAGCACAAGAGCAAGACCGGCTACCGCTCGGAGTTCCGCTACGGATCCTTCATGCGCAGCATCGCGCTGCCGCGGGGGGCGCGGGAGGAAGACATCACGGCCACCTACAAGGACGGGGTCCTTGAGGTGCGCGCCCCCGCGCCGGTAGTGACGCCCGAAGAAACAACCAAGAAGATCCGGATCGACCGCAGCTGACCGGCTGCACCTGACTGGGCCACGACGGATCCTCGCACCTGACCGGTCCGTGGCGTGCCGGGACGGGCGGCAGCAACCGCCGGCGCGAGGCCTGCGGGCCTCGTCCCGGGCTTCCCGCAACCAGTCGGCAACCTCGGCGTCGAGGTCGACATCCGAGCGGAGTTCCAGGTGGTGAATCCAGACGCCGGGGGACATGTCCAGTCCTTGCCGTGGCCGCGGAACATGACCGCACTAGACCGGCCGTCTTCCGGGGGACATGTCCAGTCTTTGCCTGGGCCGGTGAACATATGGGCCATATGTCCAGTCCAGAGCCCAGGCGGAGGGCATGTCCCGCGCGGGGGAGAGACGGGGGAGGATCAGGGCGCCCGCCGCACCTGCGGGAACTAGCCTGCTGCAGCTTCTTTGTGGGGCCTGAACAACCGAAAACGCGCACTCCGCTGGCATGATGGACAGCAGACCCACAGTTTTTAGACGTTTGGAACAAAGGAGCTCGCATGGGACTGCTGGACAACAAGACCGCAATCGTGACCGGTTCATCGCGGGGGATCGGCGCAGAAGTCGCCAAGTTCCTCGCCGCCGAAGGTGCCGCCGTCGTCGTGAACTACCGCCAGAAGGCACCCCGTGCCAACAAGGTCGTCGCGGAGATCCGGGCCAACGGGGGCCGCGCGGCCGCCGTCGGAGCGGACCTCACCACCCAGGAAGGCGTCCAGGCCCTGGCCAGCGCTGCCATGGAAAACTTCGGCTCGCTCGACGTCCTGGTCCTGAACGCCTCCGGCGGCATGGAATCGGGCATGGAAGAGGGCTACGCGCTGAAGCTGAACCGCGATGCCCAGGTCAACATGCTCAACGCTGCCGTACCGCTCATGCCCGAGGGATCGCGCGTGGTCTTCGTGACGAGCCACCAGGCCCACTTCATCGACTCAGTGCCGACCATGCCGGAGTACGAGCCCGTGGCCCGCAGCAAGCGCGCCGGCGAGGACGCGCTCCGCGAGCTCATCCCGAACCTGGCCGACAAGGGAATCTCGCTGGTGGTGGTGTCCGGTGACATGATCGAAGGCACCGTCACGGCGACGCTGCTGGACCGCTCCAACCCGGGTGCCATTGAGGCCCGGCGCGCCGAGGCGGGCAAGCTCTACTCGGTCTCCGAGTTCGCGGCAGAGGTCGCCAGGATGGTCACGGCAGACGTCGGGACCGGCCACACCGAATACGTCGGCGGCGCCGATTATTTCGATAAGACCGCAGACAAGGCAGAGGACAAGCGCTCCAGCTAGTCGACCGGGCCTTCGCGACGGCACCCCGCGGCATGTTTCCCCAGGAACATTGCCGCGGGGTGCCTTCCCGCGGCTAGGGCCTCAGACGCCCGCGATGTAGCGCACGGCATCGAGGTAGGGAAGGTTGACCGCGGCGTCCGCGGCCGCCCGCACGGCCGGCTTCGCGTTGAAGGCGATGCCGATCCCGGCAGCCCCGAGCATGTCGAGGTCGTTGGCCCCGTCGCCCACGGCGATGGTGTGCTCCATGGGGATGCCTTCCGCGGCAGCCCACTCGCGCAGGTACTTCTCCTTGGCGGCGCGGTCAACGACGTCCCCGATCACCTTGCCGGTCAGCGCGCCGTCGACGATTTCCAGCTCATTGGCGATCCAGTAGTGCAGACCGAGGCCCTCGGCGATGGGCCGGAGGATCTGGTTGAAGCCGCCGCTGACCACCGCCACCGCATGCCCGGCGGCCTTGAACGCGGCCACGAGCTCCGCCGCGCCATCCGTGAGTTTCACTTCCGCACGGACCGAATCGACGACGTCGGCCGGCAGACCGGCGAGGACCGCCACCCGGGCGTGGAGACTTTGCGCGAAGTCCAGTTCGCCGCGCATCGCAGCCTCCGTAACCGCCGTCACTTCCTCGCGCTTGCCTGCATAGGCGGCCAGGAGCTCGATGACCTCCTGCTGGATGAGGGTCGAATCAACGTCCATGATCAGGAACTTCCGCGGGGCGTCCCGCAGGGCGGCGGGAACAAGCGCGGTATCCACGCCCTCGATGCCGGAACCGGCCACGACGCGGCGGAGCCCGTCCAGTCCATCCGCCGTCCGCGCGGCGGCACCGGCCGGCCCGCCGCCCGTGGACTCCAGCACGCACTCCGCTGTATGGACCTCGAAGCGGCCGTTCCCGGTACGGGTCCCGGCGTCGACTGTCAGCCCGGCGGCGGTGAGGAGCGAACGCAGCCGCTCGATGTCGGGAAGGGACAGTTTCAGGCCGTAGCTCACTGCGGTCACGTTCGAAGTCATGGCTTCAATCCTAGCGAGCGGCCGCTGCACGGCCCGAATTCGTAGCGCCCCGGCCGCACCAGGTGACGCGACGCGGGGGGCCGCCGTTCCGGTTATCAGTCGTCCGCTTTTTTGTCCTAGTGTCTACTCCTATGAGTGATGTTCTTGAAATGGCCGGCGTCAGCGTTGTACGTGGGGCGAAAACCCTCCTGAACAAGGTGGACTGGCAGGTCAAAGAAGGCGAACGCTGGGTGGTCCTGGGCCCCAACGGCGCCGGCAAGACCACTCTTCTCCAGGTGGCCGCCGCCCGGATCCATCCCACGTCCGGCATCGCCGGCATCCTGGAGGAAGTCCTCGGCGCCGTGGACGTCTTCGAGCTCAGGCCCCGGATCGGCCTCTCCTCGGCCGCCCTGGCCAACCAGATCCCGGAACACGAGAAGGTCCTCAACGTCGTGGTCACGGCTGCCTACGGCGTCACCGGCCGCTGGCGCGAGGGCTACGAGAAGGACGACGAACGCCGCGCCTTCCGCCTCTTGAACGAGTGGGGGATGGGCCCGCTGCTCAACCGCCCCTTCGCCTCGCTTTCCGAGGGCGAACGCAAACGTGTGCAGATTGCGCGCGCCCTCATGACGGACCCGGAACTGCTGCTCCTTGACGAGCCGGCCGCCGGCCTTGACCTCGGCGGCCGTGAAGACCTTGTCCGGCGCCTCAGCGAGCTCGCCCGCGACGAGTCCGCGCCCGCCGTCGTCCTGGTCACCCACCACCTTGAAGAGGTTCCGCCCGGCTTCACCCACGCCATGCTGATGCGCGACGGCGGCGTGGTGGCCTCTGGTCCGCTGGCCGAGGTCCTCACCACAGGGAACCTGAGCGAGACGTTCGGGCTGCCGCTGGAGGTCACCGTCAACGACGGCCGCTACACCGCCACCGCCCGCCGCTGACGGGGGCTGCTGACAGCGCGTGGAGTTCTTCAATAGCGTCTTCATCTTCTTTGCCGGGTTGTGGGCGGGCACGATCAACAGCGTGGTCGGGTCCGGGACCCTCGTGACGTTCCCGGTGCTGATCGCACTGGGCTACGCTCCGGTCACAGCCTCGATCAGCAACGCCACGGGCCTCGTGGCGGGCAACGCCGCGGGCGCCTGGGGATACCGCAAGGAGCTTGCCGGACGCCGCAGACAGCTGATCCGGCTGCTGCCCGCCTCGCTGCTCGGCGGCGTCACCGGGGCGTACCTCCTGCTGCACCTGCCCGAGACGGTCTTCCAGTACGCCGCCCCCGCCCTCATCGTCGTGGCCTTGCTGATGGTGGTCTTCCAGCCGCGCCTCCAGCAATGGGTCAACAACCGGGAACAAAACCCCGAGCACGCCATCCGCGACCGCAGCCACGGCGTCATGCTCGTGGTGCTGGTCTATCTCGCCGGCGTCTACGGCGGCTACTTCGTCGCGGCCCAGGGAATCCTGGTGGTCGGCATCCTCGGCGTGTTCATGGCCGGGACCATCCAGAACGCCAACGCCATGAAGAACATCCTGGTCCTGGGCGTGAACATCGTCGCCGCGGCCTCCTACCTGCTCTTCGCCTTCGACCGCATCAACTGGCCCGCCGTCGGGCTGATCGCCGTCAGCTCCCTGATCGGCGGCGTGATCGGATCCAAAGTGGGGCGCCGGCTCCCGCCGGCGGTCCTGCGCGGGGTCATCTTCACCCTGGGCATCGTGGCGCTGGGCTTCATGATCGCCAACCTCCTGAAATGACCGATTGAAATGACCTGCCCGTGACCTTCCACTACCTCGAATCCGCCCACGACCCCCGGGTCGCGGACTACACCCGGCTCACGGACGTGCACCTGCGCAAAATCAGGGAACCCGCGGAGGGCATGTACATTGCCGAATCCTCCCGTGTGCTGCGCCGCGCGCTGGCCGCGGGGCACCGCCCCCGGTCCTTCTTCCTTGCCGAGAAGTGGCTCGAGGACCTGGCGGACATCTTTGAGCAGTACCCCGACGTACCGGCGTACATCGGTTCCGCCGCGCTGCTTGAGGACATCACCGGTTTCCATCTTCACCGCGGGGCGATGGCTGCCATGCACCGCCCGCCGCCCGTGCCGTTGGCGGAGTTGCTCGCCGGTGCCTGCCGGGTCGCCCTGCTGGAGGACATCGTGGACCACACCAACGTCGGGGCCATCTTCCGCTCCGCCGCAGCCCTGGGAGTGGATGCCGTCCTCGTCTCGCCGCGCTGCGGGGACCCGTTGTACCGGCGCAGCGTGCGGGTCAGCATGGGCACGGTCTTCCAGGTGCCGTGGGCGCGGCTCGACGACTGGCAGGCGGGACTGGCGGTTCTCCGCGGGCACGGCTTCACGCTGGCGGCGATGGAACTCACCGCAGACGCCGTGGACCTCGACGAACTCGCCGCCCGCCGGCCGGAGCGGCTGGCCCTGGTGCTGGGCACGGAGGGAGCGGGCATGAGCGACGGCACCCTTGCCGCCGTTGACCTGGCGGTGAAGATCCCCATGCGCGCCGGAGTGGACTCGCTCAACGTAGCCGCGGCGTCGGCCGTTGCCTTCTGGGAGCTCCGGCCCCGGGACTGAGGGTCCGCTGCCTGCCGGCTGGCCTGCCTGCACGCTGGTTCGTCGGCTCTGCGGATTTCCGCTAACATAAGTAGCTGGCTGTACTGCGCTTTCCGGCGCCAAGCGGCCATCCCATTCATACCTGGCAGCTGGCAAAATCCAGTTGTGCGAACAAAGGCCCAATTATGAAGTCTGATACACACCCGAAGTACGAAGCTGTTGTTTTCAACGACCTGGCTTCCGGCGTCAAATTCCTGACCAAGTCCACCGTGTCTTCGAAGAAGACCATCGAGTGGGAAGACGGAAACACCTACCCGGTTATCGACGTCGAAATCTCCTCCGAGTCCCACCCGTTCTACACGGGCAAGCAGCGCATCATGGACTCTGCAGGCCGCGTCGAGCGCTTCAACGCTCGCTTCAAGGGCTTCGGCGGCAAGAAGTAACATTCTTTCCCCAAGGTCTTTTGGAAAAGCCCGCACCCTTTGGGTGCGGGCTTTTTTTGCGTTCCGGATTACCCCGTTCTTGGGGCAGGATGGAAGGTATGAGCAACCCGCCTTCCAGCCCCAGCAATCCCTCCAGTGCCGACGACGGCGGACGCCACCACGGTGAGTACAAAGTCCCGGGCGGCAAACTCGTGGTCGCCGACTTCGACGTCACGGACGGTGTCCTGGCCAACGTCTCGCTCAGCGGGGACTTCTTCCTGGAACCGGACGAGGCCCTCCCGGAGATCAACCGCGCACTCACCGGGCTGGCGGCGGACAACAGGGCCGCAGAGATAGCCGCCGCGGTGGAGGCGGCGCTGCCCCCGGATGCGGTCCTGTTCGGCTTTTCTGCCGACGCCGTGGCGGTCACGGTCCGCCGCGCGCTCGCGCAAGCGACCGGCTGGGCGGACCACCACTGGAACATCATTGCGCCCTCCGTGCTGCCCACGCACGTCAATGTCGCCCTCGACGAGGTCCTCACCGAGGAGGTCGGCGCCGGGCGGCGGAATCCGACCCTGCGCTTCTGGGACTGGGAGGAACCGTCCGTCGTGATCGGCAGCTTCCAGTCCGTCCGCAACGAACTCCATCCGGAGGGCGTGGCCCGGCACGGCATCAGCGTCGTCCGCCGGATCAGCGGCGGGGGAGCGATGTTCATGGAAGCCGGCAACTGCATCACGTATTCCCTCTACCTGCCGCAAACGCTCGTGGACGGCATCAGCTTCGCTGATTCCTACCGCTTCCTGGATGCCTGGGTCATGGCGGCACTTGAGAAGGTGGGCATCACCGCGTTCTACGTCCCGCTCAACGACATCGCCACGGACCAGGGCAAGATCGGGGGCGCCGCCCAGAAGCGGCTCGCCAACGGCGGGATGCTGCACCACGTGACCATGAGCTATGACATCGACGCCGACAAAATGGTGGAGGTGCTGCGGATCGGCAAGGAGAAGCTCTCCGACAAGGGCACACGGAGTGCCAGGAAGCGGGTGGACCCGCTCCGGCGCCAGACCGGGCTGGCCCGCGCCGAGATCGTCGCGGCGATGATGGACGTCTTCACCGAACGCTATTCGGCGACGCCCTCGGAGCTCACGGATGCCGAACTGGCCGCGGCCCGCCGCCGGGTGGAGTCCAAGTTCGGCACCCCGGAGTGGCTCCACCGGGTCCCCTGACCCCCTGCGGCCACCCACGACCCCGTCGATTGCTCCGTAACGGCCGTTCTGGGCCGTCAAAAGGACGGTTACGGAGCAGTCGATGCCGGGTTTGCGGCCAGGGCTTGTGCCGTCAGGGCCCGGTAGAGGTGGCTGCGTTGTTCAATGATGATGCGGCGCAGGGCGTGCGGCGCGTGGGCGTGTTCGGCCAGCCAGTTGTCGGTCCGGACAATGACGGCATGCCGGTCCGGCGAGCCGCCGTGCCCGTCGAGATCCTGCCCCGCAGGGTAGAGTCCGCGGACGATCCTGCTGGCGATCTCGATGCTCCGCTCCCCCCAGACCTGCTCCAGGCATTCGAAGTACGGATCAATGAAGTTCCCCAGCAGGGCCGCCGGGCCGGTATTGAAGCCGGTGATCGTGGCGCTGAGCAGCTGGTTGGACAGCGACGTGCCGTGCACAGCGGCGTCCCACGCGGCACTCTTGACGGCTGCCTCGGGCCGTGCGGCGAGAGCGGTGGCGTGGCCGGACTTGCCGGCCGCGGTGTTGTCCCGGGCCAGCTCCTGGTCGAGCTGGTCCGGCGTGGCCTGGCCGTTGGCCGCCAGGGCGTGCCAGAGGTTCCAGCGCAGTTCCGCATCGACGGCGAGTCCGTCGATCACCGTGCTGCCGGCCAGGATGCTGCGGAGCAGGTCCAGCCGGCCCGCGTCGTATCGGCTGGTGGCAGCCACGGTACGCGCCCATGCGAGCTGCTGGTCGGACCCCGGCGCCGCCGCCTGCAGGTGGTCGGCAGCGACGTCCAGGAACACGCGGCGAACCGCGTCCCGTTGGCCCCGGGGCACGTAGTGTTCGATCGCGGTGGAGGCGTTGCCGAGCACATTGAGCAGGACGCCGATCCCGGTTTCCGCCGGGCCGAAGCTCTGCACGGCGTCCACATAGAGTGACGCCGGAGTGACGGCATCCCTCGCCGAATCCCACAGCGCCGTCCAGCACAGGGCCCTCGCCATCGGGTCCCGGAGCTTGTCGAGCGAGATGCGGACGGTCGCTTCAGAGCGCGGGTCGAGCCGGACTTTGGCGTAGCTGAGGTCATCGTCATTGACGAGCAACAGGTCCGGGCGCCGCTTCCCGGCGAGGGCCGCCACCGCTGTCCGGGCCCCGCTGACGTCGGCCTCGACACTGTCCATGCGGAGCAGCTGGCCGGCCGCATCGTGGTTGTAGAGCCCGATCCGCAGCCGGTGCGGCCGCGGTTCCTGCTGCCCTGTGATCGGGTCCACGGCGTCCTGGACCACCGTCACAGTGCCCAGGACTCCGTCATGGTCCTCGATCTCGCTGGTGAGGCCCGAAATACCGGAGGTCTGGAGCCACTTCCGGGCCCATTCACCCAGGTCCCGGCCGGAAGCGGCGCTGAGCGCGGCGAGCAGATCCACCAGCGTGGTGTTGCCGAAGGCGTGGTCCTTGAAGTACTGCCGGGAGCCGGCGACGAAGGCCTCGAACCCAACGTACGCGACGAGCTGCTTGAGCACGGAGGCGCCCTTGGCGTAGGTGATGCCGTCGAAGTTCTGCTTCGCGGCCTCCAGGTCCGGGATATCGGCGACGATGGGGTGGGTGGTGGGCAGCTGGTCCTGGACGTAGGCCCACGCCTTGCGGTTGTTGGCAAAGTTCACCCAGGCCGTGTCCCAGTCCGTGGTCCGGTCCACGCCCAGCGTGCCCATGTAGTCGGCGAAGGATTCCTTGAGCCACAGATCGTCCCACCACTGCATGGTGACCAGGTCCCCGAACCACATATGCGCCATCTCGTGCAACAGCGTGTTGGCGCGCGCCTGGTACTGCGAATCGGCGGCGCGGGAAGTGAACACGTAGCTCTCCGTGAAGGTCACGAGGCCCGGGTTTTCCATCGCGCCCAGGTTGTACTCCGGCACAAAGGCCTGGTCGTATTTGCCCCACGGGTACGGGTAGTCGAAGAGCCCGCTGAAGAAGTCCAGCCCGTTCTTCGTCAGCTGGAACAGCGACTCGGTGTCAAAGGAGGGCGCCATGGAAGCCCGGCAGTACAGCGCAAGCGGCACATCGAGGTCCGTGCCGTCCTCGAGCGTGCCGCGCCAGGTGTCCTCGGCCTTGAAGTATGGCCCGGCGAGGACCGTGGTGATGTAGGTGGACATGGCCCTGGTGGGGGCGAAGTCCCAGCGGCTTGTAGCCGGATCACTTGTGAGGAGCGTGCGCTCGGCTTCGGCGCCGTTGGAGGCCACCTGCCATTCCGCGGGTGCCATGACGTGGAAAGTGAATTCGGCCTTGAGATCCGGCTGCTCGAAGTTCGCGAAGACCCGCCGCGCATCCGCGGGCTCATACTGCGTATAGAGGTAGCACTGCCCGTCTGCGGGATCAAAGAACCGGTGCATTCCCTCCCCGGAGGTGCTGAAGAGCGCGGTGCCTGTGATTGTGACCTGGTTCTCGGCCTGGAGGCCGTCCAGCCGGATCCGGGATCCGTCCACGACGTCGGCGACTGCCAGGCCCTTGCCGTTCAGGAACACGCTGTGCACGTCGCCCGCGATGAAGTCCACGAAGGTGGAGGCTCCCGGTTCGTGGGCGGAGAAGGTGATGACGCTGCGGCTGGTGTAGCCGGCGGCGTTCGGGTCGGCCGCCTGGCGGATGTCAAGGGAAACGTCGTAGCTGTGGGTGGTGATCACGGCAGAGCGGATTGCGGCCTCATCGCGGCGCAGATTCTGGTTTGACACCCAGCAATTCAATCACGGCCGCGTGTGGGCGCGATCACGCGCTGCGCCCCCGGGCGGCAATCAGCGGTGCGGAAACATCAGTTGCGCGGCGGCCAGGCCCAGGCCGGCGATCAGCAGCCAGGACGCCAGCGCGGCAAGCAGTGCCCGGGCTCCGGTGTGCAGCAGCTGTCCCACCCGGACTGCAGATCCGAGTCCGAAGAGCGCCATGCCCAGCAGGACATCCTGCACCACGGCACCCGCCTCGAGCACGGCGGGGGAGAGCCATCCGGTCGTACGCAGGGCGGCCAGTGCAACAAATCCGAGGACAAACAGCGGGACAATGGGCGGGCGGTTGGCGGTGTCCGCCCCGGCACCGCTCCGGTGGTGGTAGCCGGCGGCGGCGACCATCGGCGCCAGCAGGATGACGCGGGTGAGTTTGACGACGACGGCGGTCGCAAGCGCGGTCGCGCCGGCGGTCTGAGCGGTAGCTACCACCTGGCCGACGTCGTGCACGGAGGCTCCAGTCCATGCCCCGAATGTCTCCGGGCCGAGACCAAGCGGCTGCATCAGCAGCGGCAGGACGCCGATGGCAAGGGTTCCGCACAGGGTCACCAGGGCGACCGGAAGGACCGTGTCTGGGTGCCGGATCCGGCGCACGGCCGCCATCGCGCCGATCGCGGACGCCCCGCAGATCGAAAATCCTGTCGCGATGAGCAGCGAGACATGCGGCGGAAGCCGGAACAGCCGGCTGATGACGTACGTGCCGGCGAAGGCGGCCAGTACGACACCGGTGATCAACAGCAGGGCGGCCCAGCCCAGGCCCAGGACGTCCACGAGGCTGACCTTCAGGCCGAGCACCACGATCCCGGCCCGCATCAGGTGCTTGCCGGCGGCGTCGAGCCCGCGCCGGCCGGTCCCGGCCGTCCACGCGCCTGCCCCCGGGAGGTTGGCGGCGAGAAGACCCAGCACCACGGCGACGGTCATCGCCGGGAGCACGGGAACCAGGGCATGGACGGCCATGGCAACGGCGACGGCGGCCGCGGCGCCCACCAGCCCGGGCAGAGCGGGGAACTTCTGATTCAACGAAGGCACGCACCTACCTTGCCCCACGTGCCGCAAATATCGGACATCGCCATGGCTGCTGCACGGGAGTGCCCCGGCGCGGCCATCTGCGGGCGCCTCCGGCCCTGAGTCCTCCGGCGTTCCCGGTAGGCTTGCCGGGCCCGTGAAATGATTTCGTAACGAAAAGATGGTTGGCTAGAGTCCATGTCTGACCTTTTCCAGGATTACTCAGAGGCGGCCGGCCGCACCGGCGCCTACGACGAGATGTTTACGCCCGGCCAAGAGGCCCGGAAGTCTTACGGGCAGGTTGCCGGGGCCCTTCGTGAACTCTCGCTGGCTGACGTCACCGCCCGCGCAGACTCCATGGCGCGGACCTTCCTGGACCGTGGCGTAACCTTCGACTTCGCGGGGGAGGAGCGCCCCTTCCCGCTGGACATCGTTCCCCGCGTGATCCCCGCCGACGAATGGGCGGTCCTGGAACGCGGCGTCGCGCAGCGTGTCCGGGCCCTTGAGGCCTTTCTTAATGACGTCTACGGCAAAATGGCGGTCGTGGCCGACGGCGTCATTCCCCGCCAGCTCGTCACCACGAGCGCCCACTTCCACCGCGCCGTGCACGGCTTCGAGCCGGCGGGCGGTGTCAGGGTGCACATCTCCGGCATCGACGTCGTCCGCGACGGCGAGGGCACTTTCCGCGTCCTCGAGGACAACGTGCGCGTGCCCTCCGGGGTGAGCTACGTCCTCGAGAACCGCCGGGCCATGGCCAAGGGCCTGCCCGAGGCCTTCGGCCAGCAGCTCATCCGCCCGGTCGAGGAGTACCCCCGCAGGCTTCTGTCCGCCCTGCGCAAGACGGCACCGTCCGGCGTCGACGATCCCACCGTCGTGGTCCTGACCCCCGGCGTCTTCAACAGCGCCTACTTCGAGCACACACTGCTGGCCGGTCTGATGGGCGTCGAACTCGTCGAGGGCCGGGACCTCATCTGCCGCGGCAACCGCGTCTACATGCGCACCACGGCCGGCGAACAGCGCGTGGACGTCATCTACAAACGGATCGACGACGAGTTCCTCGACCCGCTGCAGTTCCGCGCCGACTCCATGCTCGGCTGCCCCGGCCTGGTCAACGCCGCCCGGGCCGGCGGCGTCACTATCGCGAACGCGGTGGGCAACGGCGTGGCCGACGACAAGCTCGTCTACAGCTACGTCCCGGATCTGATCCGTTACTACCTCAACGAAGAGCCGGTCATCGCCAACGTCGACACGTTTCGCCTGGAAGAGAAAGAGGCCCGGGAGCACGTCCTGGACCGGCTTGATGAGCTCGTAGTCAAGCCCGTCGACGGCTCCGGCGGCAAGGGCCTCGTGATCGGCCCGGACGCGTCCAGGGACGAGCTCGAGGCCTTGCGGAAACGCATCATTGCCGACCCCCGCGGTTGGATCGCCCAGCCGGTCCTGCAGCTGTCCACCGTCCCCACCCTGTCCGGGGACAAGTTCGGCCCGCGGCACGTGGACCTGCGGCCCTTCGCGGTCAACGACGGCGACGACGTCTGGGTCCTGCCCGGCGGGCTGACACGCGTGGCGCTCAAGGAAGGATCCTTGATCGTCAACTCCAGCCAGGGCGGCGGATCCAAGGACACCTGGGTGCTGGCGGACTCGCCGCAGGTTCCGGTTGAGACCCTGCCCCGGCCCGCCATCGCCGTCCGGGAACGGGTGTCGGTCTGGCCCGTGGAGAGCAACTGGCGCGACAGCCAAAAGGAACAGCAGCAGCAGCAGCAGCAGCAGCAGCAGATTTCAGAGCCGATGGAGGTTGCCCCGAATGCTTAGCCGTATTGCCGAGTCCCTTTTCTGGATCGGCCGGTATGTGGAACGGGCCGACGGCACCGCCCGCATCCTCGACGTCCACCTGGAACGGTTGAACCACCTGCCCATGGAGGAGCAGCGCAGCGTTGCACAGGAACTCCTCGCTGTCATGGGGGCGCGCGCGCAGAACGATGAGTTCGGCCTCAACGAGCTGCTCAATGCCCTCGCATATGACAAGCACAGCGCCACGTCCATCGCCGGCTCGCTCGGTGCTGCACGGGAGAACGCCCGGCGCGCCCGGGAGACGGTTTCCTCCGGGCTTTGGGAAAGCTTGAACACCACGTATTACGGACTCAACCAGCACCGCAAGGACGTCGTTGGCACCTACCGGTTCTGCAACTGGGTCCTGGAACGTACGGCCATGGTCAGCGGCCTCGCGGACACCACCGTCAGCCACGACGAAAGCTGGCTGTTCCTGGTCCTTGGCCGGTCACTGGAGCGCGCCGACATGACGGCCCGCATGCTCTCCACCCGGGACGTGCTCTCCGCTGGCATGTCGTGGGTGAACATGCTCCGGTGCGCCGGCGCCTACGAATCCTTCCTGCGGACCCGGCGGGCAGCGTTCGGGGACCAGCATGCTGCCGAGTTCCTTCTGCTGGACCGGCTGTTCCCGCGCTCGATCGTATACGCGCTGCGCGACGCGGACGACTGCCTGGCCAAGCTCGATCCGTCCGCGCAGCGTGTCGGCTTCATCAACGACGCCCGCCGGATCGTCGGCCAGGCGCGCACGTTCCTGGAATTCCACCGCACCGATGACCTCATGTCCGAGCTGCCGGAGCACATGGAGCGGGTGCAGAAGGCGGTCTCGCAGGCCTCGGACGCCATTTCCCGTAAGTACTTCAATCAGGCAGACGAACTGGCCTGGGTGGGAGAAGTTTCATGACCCGGCTGAGTATCGTCCACAAGACGGCCTACAAGTACAACAAGCGCGTGACGCTCTCCTACAACGAGGCCCGCATGACGCCGCTGACGGATCCCCAGCAGGTGGTCCTGGAGTCCTCCATGAAGGTCTCGCCGTCGCAGGCCGCCCTGAGCAGTTACCGCGACTACTGGGGCACGCGCGTGACGGCGTTCGACATGCAGATGCCGCACGAGCACCTGGAGGTCCTCTCCACCACCACGGTCGAGGTGCACCGGGTGGAGAGGATCCCGGCCGGGGCGGACATCGCCGGCTGGGACGTGCTGGCCGCTCCGGAGACGCTCAACCAGTTCAGTGACTGGATTCCCCAGTCACAGCTGACCGGACCAGGCGCCGAGGTCCTTGGCATCGTCCCGGGCGTCGTCGAGGGCTGCAACCCGCACGAGGCGGCCCTCGCGGTCTTTGAGTGGATGCGCGGCGAAATGACGTACATGTTGGGCTCCACGGGCGTCACCACGAACGCGGAGGAGGCATGGAACCAGCGCCAGGGCGTCTGCCAGGACCTGGCCCACCTCGCCATCGGTTCGCTGCGCAGCTGCGGGATCCCTGCCCGCTACGTCTCCGGCTACCTGCACCCGCGTTCGACGGCGGACCTCGGCGAGACCGTCGCGGGGCAGTCGCACGCATGGCTGGAGTGGTGGGACGGCGAGTGGCGCAGCTGGGACCCGACAAACCACAAGCCTGCGGGTGACTTCCACGTCACCGTCGCACGGGGCCGGGACTACCGCGACGTGCCCCCGCTCAAGGGCATCCTGTCCGGCGGCGGGGGATCTGCCCTCAGCGTGAGTGTGGAAATCACGCGCCTCGCCTAATCAGCCCCGAACCACCCGATGCGCTCTCCGTTGTCTGAGCGGGGATGGCGGAGGCTATTCGAGGCCTGACCGGGTCGCGTCGTCCAGCGGCGTCCACCAGGTCAGGGGCGGCACCACCTTGAACCGCCGGCCGGTGACCGTGTCGGCAGTGATCCGGACGAAGTGCTCCTTCTTGCCGGCCTGCCACGGGAACAGCAACAGGCCCACAGTATCCAGTACTTCCTGCTGGTTCTTCACCGGTGCCGCCTGCCCCTTGACCACCACGCTCCAGGCAATCCCGGTGTCCGCGTCGACGCCGTCTGCTTCGACCGCCACGGGGGTGTCCCCAGTGGCTGCCTGCAGCTTGGTGCCTTCCGCCGTTCGGAAAACCAGCGTCCCGTGGTCCACCTTGTAGTTGATGGGGAAAATATCCGGATGGTCATCCACCCAGACCGCCAGCCGGCCCACTGTGACGCTGCGCAGGAGCCTCCAGCACTCATGATGATCAAGGTTCTCCACGGCGTGCGGCTGCTGGTCTCCGGGCTTCGAATCAGTACTCATGGCCGCGAGCCTATGCCCCCACGGCGCCGGACGGCTAGGGCAGAAGGTCCCCCACGCGAGCAACAAACTGCGACTTACAGCCGCTTTCCGCCCGCTGACACGGTATTCTGGCAACACGTCGTCAGCGTTGATGTGCGTCGTACTGAATTGGGGCATAGATCATGCATTCAACGGGAGAAGGCCGGGAGCAGACCGTGCCGGGCGGCATTCCCCGGACAGAGGAGTTGCCGAGCGGATTCCCGGCCCGGGCCGAAGAGCTGCTCCAGTCACAGGAACGTATGGCGGGTCTGCTCGAGGCCGTTGTCGCGGTGGCCGAGGACCTGAGCCTCAACGCCGTGCTGGAACGAGTCGTCCAGTCGGCCCGGACATTGCTGCACGCCCGCTATGGCGCGTTGGGCGTGATCGGCGACGACCGGGCGCTCAGCCACTTCATCACGGTTGGGATCGACGACGAACTGGCCCACGAAATCGGGCCGCTGCCAACGGGCCACGGAGTGCTCGGCCTGCTGATTTCCGAACCGCGGCCGTTGCGGCTGCACGACCTCAGCAAGCATTCGGAGGCCTATGGTTTCCCGGCCCACCACCCTGCCATGCAGTCTTTCCTCGGCGTCCCCATCCGGGTCCGGGACGTCGTCTTCGGGAACCTTTACCTGACGGAGAAGGAAGATGGCAACGATTTCACCGCGGAGGACGAGGCCCTGGCTGTAGCACTGGCCGCCGCCGCCGGCGTCGCCATCGAGAACGCCAGGCTCTATGACGACGCGCGGCGCCGGGCGCGCTGGCTCGAAGCCTGCATGGATATCTCCGGGCTCATGCTCAGCAGCGACCGCGACTACACCTCGGGCGGGCTGGATCCGATCGCCAGCCGGGCCCTGCAGGAGTCTGAATCCCAGCTGGCGTTGCTGGCGGCCCCGGCGGTGAACGGACCCGGGTACGTCGTCGTGGGCGTTGCCGGTGAACGCGGAAGCTTGTATTCGGGCCGGACGCTGATGCTGGACTCCCCGGTGCTCCAGGGGGTACTGGACGGGGGAGAACCCGTGCTTCTTGAGGATGCTGTAGTCCTGTTCGGTGGGATCGACGCGAGAGCCAGGGGTCCGCTGCTGGCGGTGGCCCTGAGCACCCAGGGCGCCCACCACGGCCTGCTTCTATTGCTCCGCGACAGCGATTCCGTCCGCTACGCCCGCACGGACATCGAAATGGGAGCCGTCTTCGGCTCCCACGTGGCACTGGCCCTCGAGCTGGCCCGTGTCCACCGGCTCCGCGAAGAGCTCCTGGTTTTCACGGACCGGGACCGGATTGCCAGGGACCTGCACGACCTCGTCATCCAGCGGCTGTTCGCGGCCGGGTTGAGCGTCCAGAGCCTGACCCGCTTCACCAAGGACGAGCTCGCGCTCGAGCGGATCCGCAACATCACGGGCGAGCTGGACGAGGCCATCCGGAGCCTTAGGGACACCATCTACTCGCTGAAGAGCAACAGCGGCGAAACCGAGCTGCTCAGCGGCCGCATCCGGCGGGTCACCCGGAGCTCGGCCAAGTCCATGCCGTTCGCGCCGCGGCTGACCATCACCGGTCCCGTCGACGCGGTGACCCCGGACAAGGCAGACAACGTCGTCGCTGTGGTCTCCGAAGGCCTCAGCAATGCCATCCGCCATTCCGGCGCCGACTCAATCTCGGTCTCCGTCGGCGCCATCAAGGGACGGGTCACCGTGGTCATTACTGACAACGGAACGGGCTTCTCCGATCCCGAAAAGCGTAATGGCCTGATCAATCTGGAGGACCGCGCGCGGATGCTGGACGGAGAATGCACGATTACCAGCGCGCCCGACGCCGGTACCAGCCTGGAGTGGTCCGTGCCGCTTTAGCCGAACGAACCCTTGCCGCAGCCAGCCGCGCCTACCGGACGCTGTGCGGGCGGTGGGCCTCAGTGGAACCGCTGGCGGCGGCCGCCACCGGTGACGAGGGGCTGGCGATGAAGACGGCGGCCTGGGTGCGCCGCTCGAAACCCAGCTTCGCCAATAGCGAGGATACGTAGTTCTTGACCGTTTTTTCGGCGAGGAACATTTCGGCGGCAATCTGGCGGTTCGTGAGTCCGCCGCCCACCAGCTCCAGGACCCTGCGTTCCTGGGGCGTCAGATTCGCGGTTCGGGGGTCCACGTCCTCCGCCTGCACGAGGCTGTCGACGATGCCGGCCGCCAGGCCCTCCTCGAAAAGGGATTCACCGACGGCGGCGCGCCGCAGCGCACCGATGAGGTCCGTCCCGCCGATTTCCTTCAGGACGTAGCCGCTGGCTCCGGCCAGTACCGCGCCGCGCAAAGCCTGCTCGTCGTCGAAACTCGTGAGGATGATGCAGTTCAGCGAAGGATCCACGGAACGCACATCCCGGCAGACTTCTATGCCTGTTCCGTCCGGGAGCCGGGCATCCAACACGCAGACATCCGGATGCAGGGCGGGGATCCGGCGGGTTGCTTCCACCGCGGATCCGGAGCTGCCCACGACCTGGAAGCCTTCGCCCTCCAGGAGTTCCTGCAGCCCCCGCCTGACAAGTTCATGGTCATCGAGAATAAAGACACGGATGACAGCCGGAACGCCATCGGGTGCAGAGAGACCTCCGTCTGCCCAGGCAATCATGATTCTCCTGTCCGGCCGCTTGGCGCTGCCTCGTGTGATGCCGTTCCCCTGGCCTCTGCCATTCTTCTGCACGCCGACTCACGGGGCAAGGGTCGTTGGACCTAGCCGCCGGAGTGCGGCCCGGTCCTCTGCGTGACTTTAGGCCCTAGGCGGCCCGGACCTGCGCCGCCATCCTAGGAGGGACACGCTGCCGGCGCCGCGCTGCCAGGAGTATGAACCGGGTTGCCGGGACTATGAAGGGATCAGCAATGAGTGAAGACCTTGATGTCCGGACGATCCTGGTGGGCGTGGATGGTTCTGAGGCCTCGGTGGAGGCCCTGCGCCAGGCGCAGCGCCTCGCCGTCCCGCTCTCGGCGAAGGTCGTTGCCTTGGCCTGCTGGGACTTCCCGCCGGTCTATGACGGCTACGTCGCCATGGGCATCGACGACTTCGACGTCCGGGCAGGCGAAATCCTTGCTGACGCCGTAGCAAAGGCCTTCGGTCCTGATACCCCCGCCAACGTCGGGAAGCGGCTGGTTCAGGGACACCCCCGGCGCATGCTCATCGAGGAGAGCAAGTCGGCGGACATGTTGGTGCTGGGCCGTCGCGGGCACGGGGGTTTCGGCGGGCTGCTGCTGGGCTCGGTGAGTTCCGCCTGCGTGGCACACGCACATTGTCCCGTGCTGGTTGTCCACACACCGGAAAAGGACCGCGCCGGCAACGCACCCGGTCCCGCTGTGCCGGCCGCGCGTTAGTCGAGGCCTGCGGAACGCCGGATTACAAGAGCGGGTTACGGGAGCATCAGGCTATTCGAACGTCGAGCGACGGGGGTCTGTGAGGCGGGTGTTCCACAGATCCGGTGTGTTGACCTTGAAGCGGCGTCCGGTCAGGGCCTTCGGGGCGAGGCGGACGTAGTAGTTCTTTTCGCCCGGCTGCCAGGGTTCCAGGAGAAGCGCATCCACGGCTTCCTTCTCTTCCTGGCTGTCGATCAGCTCGGCCTCCCCCCGGGCAACGACGCTCCACGCACTTTGTTCGTGGGCGTCATAACCGTCGATTTCGAAGGCCACCGGCTTGGACGTGATGGCGCCCCATAGTTTCGTACCCCCGGAGGTGCGGAAAACGATCGCGCGGCGCTCCAGCACGAAGTTCACGGGGAAGACCTCCGGATGGTTGTCCACGATCAACGCGATCCGCCCGACCGTTTCGGTGTCCAGCAGTACCCAGCACTGGTCCATGGTCAGCTTGTAGTCGGGCTCGGGCGTCGTTGTGTCCATGTAGAGACACGTTACGTACCGCCCGGGGCACCCATCAGGGCCATAAGGCCCCTAGCAGGGGCCTGCACGCCTCCGCTGCCCTACCAGGGGCTGGGCTTGTAATCCTTCAGGAAGACCCCGTACTGGTCCTCGCCGGCCTCTCCCATCACAATGGGATCGTAAACCCTGGCAGCGCCGTCAACGAGGTCCAGCGGCGCGTGGAAACCCTCCTCCATGAGGCGGACCTTGGTGTAATGGGGGCGCTCATCCGTGATCCAGCCGGTGTCGACCGCGGTCATCAGGATGCCGTCGGCATCCAGCATTTCCTGGGCGCTGGTCCGGGTCATCATGTTCAGCGCGGCCTTGGCCATGTTCGTGTGGGGGTGCCCGGGTCCCTTGTAGGCGCGGGAGAACTGGCCTTCCATGGCGCTGACGTTGACGATGTACTTGCGACTGGCAGTGGAGCGCTTCATGGCCCCGCGCAGACGGCTGACCAGGAGGAAGGGGGCAGTCACATTGCAGAGCTGGACCTCAAGCATCTCGAGCGGATCGACTTCGTCGACGACCTGGGTCCAGCTGTTGATGCCGGCGAGGTCCGGGACGAGTCCGCCCGCATCGATGGCGGTCCCGGCCGCGATGCGCTCCAGCGAGGCGGACCCGGCGGACAGGGCCAGCGAGGTGACGGCGTCACCGGCGAGCACCGGATGCTCCAGGACTGTGCTGGCCAGGGCCAGCGGGTGCTTGTCGTGGGCGTGGCCGAAAGTCACGAGTTCGGGTCCGCCGTTGGCCGCCTCCAGCGCAGCGGGCAGCGCCTCGTCCTCGGCGTCGACCAGCGGCTTGTAAGCGTTGCCCGACCGCCTGACCGTCTGGGCGGCGTTGTTGATGATAATGTCCAGCGGGCCGGCAGCGTCCAGGGAGTCCGTCAGCGCCATGACCTGGGAAGGATCACGGAGGTCGATCCCCACGATCCGCAGTCGGTGCAGCCATTCGCCGCTGTCTTCCATGGCCGCAAAGCGCCGTGCGGCGTCCTTCGGGAAGCGGGTGGTGATGGTGGTGTGGGCCCCGTCGCGCAGCAGCCGAAGCGCGATGTACATGCCGATCTTTGCCCGGCCTCCGGTCAGGAGCGCCCGGCGGCCGGTGAGGTCAGTGCGGGCGTCCCGCTTGCTGTGGCTGAAGGCGGCGCACTCGGGGCAGAGCTGGTGGTAGAACGCATCCACCTGGGTGTAGTGCCGCTTGCAGATGTAGCACGGCCGCGACCTGATCAGGTGTCCTGCCACCTCGCCGGTGGCGGACGTGGCCAGCTTGTTGCCGCGTGTCTCGTCGTCGATCCGGTCAGGGGCCGCCGTCGCCGTCCGGGCGATGACGGCGCGGTCCGCTTCCGCGATCAGGTCCCGTTTGGCGACACGGCGGTGACGCTTGACCGCCTTAAACATCTTGCCGGTGGCGCGGCGGACCGAAACGTAGTCCGGGTGCTCCTCGTCGTAGACGTGGATGGAGTTCAGGACCTTGAGGCAGGCCTGGATTTCCGCTGCGGTCAATTCAGCAGGGTTCACGACGGAAGGCAGATCGGGGGAGCTCATTGCCCCAATTTTACAGCGTGTTGGGAGCCGGGCCCGACGGCCCGGCTCCCAACACACGCAGTAGTGCTTAGAAGGCCTTCGTCGAGTGCTTGGCGGGACCGTCCACGCCCACCGCGGCGGCCTGGACGTCGCCGACCTTGTCCACGGATTCGCGAAGGTCCGGCCAGTTCTCCGTGGCGGCCCGGACGGCGTTCGGCACGACGCGCAGGTTGGCTGCGGACAGGGCGCGCTCGGCCTCGCCGGGCTCCGGCACCAGCTGCCCCTTGGACAAGACGGTGATACCGGATTCCGTGACCTTGAAGCCTCGCGCGCGGTCGAGTTCGGGGTCGAGCCCGATCGCAGCGCCGGCCGGAACCTTGACATTCTTGTCTATGATGGCGCGCTTGATGACGGCGCCCTCACCGACGTTGACCTTGTCCATCAGCACCGAGTCCAGCACGCGGCTGGACGTGTCGATGTACACGTCGTTGGACAGCACGGAGCCCTCCACAATGCCGCCGGAGACGACGACGCCGCTCGCGACGATCGAGTCCAGCGCAGTGCCCACGGTGTTGGCCTTGCCGCGGACGAACTTCGCCGGCGGAGAGATGCTCTGGCGCGTGTATATGGGCCACTCGGAGTTGTACAGGTTGAACACGGGCACGGGGGAGATGAGGTCCATGTGCGCGTCGTAGAACGAGTCGATGGTGCCAACGTCGCGCCAGTACGTGCGGTCCCGTTCCGTGGAGCCCGGGATGTCGTTGAGGGTGAAATCGTAGACCCCGGCCTCGCCCTTGTTGACGAAGTAGGGAATGATGTCCCCGCCCATGTCGTGCTTGGTGTCGAGCCGCTCGGCGTCGACGTGCAGGGCATCGACGAGGGCGTCGGCGTTGAAAACGTAGTTGCCCATGGAGGCCAGGAACTGGCTCGGATCGGCAGCGAGCCCGGGAGTGGAGGACGGCTTCTCCACGAAGGCGGCAATCTTCCCGGGGTTGTCCTGATCCACTTCGATGACACCGAACTGGTCCGCCATGTTCAGGGGCTGGCGCACGGCGGCGACGGTGGCCTTGGCGCCGCTGGCTACATGCTGGGCAACCATCTGGGAGAAGTCCATCCGGTACACGTGGTCAGCTCCGACGACCACAACGATGTCCGGGTTGGCGTCGTGGATGAGGTTCAGTGACTGGTAGATCGCGTTGGCGCTGCCAAGGAACCAGCTCTTGCCCACGCGCTGCTGTGCCGGCACCGAGGCCACATAGTTTCCAAGCTGGGTGGACATGCGCCACGTTTCGGAAATGTGCCGGTCGAGGCTGTGCGACTTGTATTGCGTCAGCACGACAATTTGCAGATAGCGGGAATTCACAAGATTCGAAAGGGCAAAGTCAATGAGACGGTAGCTTCCGGCAAAGGGCACGCCAGGCTTGGCCCGGTCCGCCGTCAACGGCATGAGCCGGTTTCCCTCGCCACCTGCGAGGACAATTGCCAAGACTTTCTTTTGATGCGGCATGGTGATAGCTCCTGAACGCCTTCGTTACTCCCCAATACAGTCCGGCATGCCCGAACGTCTTCACACTAGATCAGTTCCGCCGTAACGACTACCTTGGTGCATGTGCGAATAGATATTGTGACCAAAGAATTCCCGCCGGAAATCTACGGCGGCGCCGGAGTCCATGTGGCTGAGCTCAGCAGGGTGCTGGCCCAGCGCGTGGACCTACAGGTGCGTGCCTTCGGCGCGCCCCGGGAGCCCGGGTATCACGGAGCGACGGTGACGTCCTACTCCGTACCCGAAGACCTGGGCTCCGCCAATGCCGCCATCCAGACCCTCGGGGTGGACCTGAGGATCGTTCCGGACATCGCCGGCGCGGACCTGGTGCACTCCCACACCTGGTACGCCAACATGGCCGGGCACATCGCGTCGCTGCTCCACGGCATCCCGCATGTGCTCAGCGCCCACAGCCTGGAGCCGCTGCGCCCGTGGAAGGCCGAGCAGCTCGGAGGCGGCTACGCGGTGTCCTCCTGGGTGGAAAAGACCGCCTACGAGTCCGCCGCGGCCATCATCGCCGTCTCCGAAGGCATGCGCCAGGACATCCTGCGCAGCTACCCGGAGGTGGACCCGGCCAAGGTCAAGGTGGTCCACAACGGCATCGACGTGAGCCTCTGGAACCGGGACGAGGGCGACGACGTCATCCGCGCTCTCGGAATAGACCCGGCGCTGCCCAGCGTCGTCTTCGTCGGCCGCAATACCCGGCAGAAGGGTGTTCCGTACCTGCTGCGGGCCGCCGCCAAACTGCCTGCCGACGTCCAGCTCGTGCTCTGTCTCGGGGCCGCGGACACCCCCGAACTGGCAGCCGAAACGGCGCGCCTGATCGAGGAGCTCCAGGGCCAGCGCAGCGGTGTGGTCGTGGTGGAACGGATGCTGCCGCGCAACGAACTCATCCAGGTCCTCAGCCACGCGACCGCCTTCGCCTGCCCGTCCATCTACGAGCCGCTCGGCATCGTCAACCTCGAAGCCATGGCGTGCGGGGCCGCCGTCGTGGCCAGCGCCACCGGAGGGATCCCGGAAGTCGTCCAGCACGGCGAGACCGGGCTTCTTGTTCAGCTCGAGCAGGTGACCGACGGGACCGGCACCCCGCTGGATCCGGAGAAGTTCGTCACGGAATTTGCCGCAGCCCTCACCGAAGTCGTGTCCGATCCCGAACGGGCGCGTGCCATGGGCCGGGCCGGGCGCCGCCGGGCGGAGGAGCACTTCTCCTGGGAATCCATCACGGAAACCACCCTCGAGGTCTACCGGTCGGTCCTCCCCGACGCTGCCCCCTAACGGACGAAGCAGTCAGCAAGAAACCGTCAGAACGACGACGGCGGCGCCCCGGTCAAGGGGGCGGCGCCGTCGTCGTTTGCGCCGGGCTGCTCCCGGAGCAGCACCGTCAGCTGCGGCCGGCCTTGGCGGCAAGTGCCTTGCGGGCCAGCAGGATCTTCTCGTCCACGGGAGCCGTTCCGCTGGCACGCTGCGTGCGGACATAGTCCCGGGCCTCATCCTGGCGGACCTTTTCCGCCCCGGTGGCGATCTCGGCCCGGAGGTGCTCGGGGCCGAAACCGAAGGCATCCACGAGGTCCAGGGCGTGCGGGCGGATCTTCACCAGCAGCCTGTTGATGTAGGCCCCCACGGTGCGGCCGCGCTGCATCGAGAGCCTGCCGTTCATGAGATACCAGGACAGGTTCTTCTCGATCAGCGACAAGCCGAAGAGATCACGCAGCCAGGTGAGCACCATCTTCGTTCCGGGATCGGCGACGTCGCCCAGGGCTTCCGTGAAGGCCTCCCACTGCAGCAGTTCGGCGTGCGCCTGCGCCGCTTCGATGAGTTCGTTCTGGTGCCGGTTGAAGAGGGCCGCGCCTTGATGCTGCGGCAGCCTGTTGGCGCCCTTGAGGGCGGCTCCCACCTCCGCGACCATGGTCTGGACGCGGTCGGTCAGCAGCGTGCGCTGGCTGGCTTCGTCCTTGATCGCGATGGCCGCCTTTTGTGCCGAGCCGGAGTCCGCCACGAACTGGGCTACGCCCCGCAGCCCGGTGCGGTGGATTGCCGCCCCGGTCGCCTGGCCGACCACATAGCGGGCCAGAACACCGAAGTTCACGCTCCGGAATTCCTTGGCGTAGTCGGCCAAGAGCCGTTTCGCGACGAGTTGGAGCAGCACCGTGTTGTCGCCTTCGAACGTGGCGTAGACGTCGAGATCGGCGCGCAGCGACGCGAAGCGGTTCTCGATCAGGAAGCCGGCACCCCCGCAGGCCTCCCGGCATTCCTGCAGCGTGTCGAGCGCGTGCCAGGTGCTGAGCGGCTTGAGTGCCGCAGCGAGGGTTTCCAGGTCCTGCCGGTCCTCGTCGGTGTCGTTCCGGCCGGAGAAGACGTCGTCGAATTTCCGGAGCAGCTGCTCGCTGGCGAAACTCGCCGCGTAGGTCGTGGCGAGCCGGGTGAACAGCCGGCGCTGGTGCCGCTGGTAGTCCAGCAGGACCTCCTCATCGGTATGGGACGAGGCGTTGAACTGCCGGCGCTCGGTGGCGTACTGGATGGCGGTCTTGAGGGCCAGCTTCGATGCCGTCACTGCGGCGCCGTCGAGCGACACGCGGCCCTGGACGAGGGTTCCGAGCATGGTGAAGAAGCGGCGCCCCGGGCTCGCGATGGGGGAGCTGTAGCTGCCCGCAGCGTCCACGTCGCCGTAGCGGTTGAGCAGGTTGGTGCGGGGGATCCGGACGTCGGTGAAGTGCAGGCGGCCGTTGTCGATGCCGTTCAGGCCGCCCTTGACGCCGTCGTCCTCGCCGCCGATTCCCGGCAGGAACTGCTTCGTCGCGGGATCGCGCAGCTCCAGATAGAAGGCGTGCACGCCGTGGTTAACGCCCTGGGTGACCAGCTGCGCGAAGACGACGGCGGCCAGGCCGTCGATTGCGGCATTGCCGATGTAGTCTTTCCAGGCCGCCCGGAAAGGGGTGTGCAGGACAAATTCCCCGGTGCCGGGATCGTAGGTCGCGGTGGTGGCGATGCTGGCCACGTCCGAGCCATGCCCGGTCTCCGTCATCGCGAAGCAGCCCGGGATATCCAGGCTCATGATCCCGGGCAGCCACTTCCTGTGGTGGTCCTCGGTGCCCAGGTGCATCACGGCGGAGCCGAACAGGCCCCACTGGACGCCGGCCTTGATCTGCAGCGACGGGTCCGCGATCACGAGTTCCTGGAATCCTGCGATGTTACCGCCGTGATCATCCGAGCCGCCCAGGAACGAAGGGAAAGCGCGGTGCACCGCGTTGTTCTCAACCAGGTACTTGAGCTGGCCGAACGCACGCTCGCGGTGCTCCGTGTGGGTCAGGCCCTCGGTCTTGTACAGTTCCGGCCGGGCAGCGAGCGCACGGGCGTGGCGACGGATGTCGGCCCACTTGCCCAGGAGCTGCTCACCCAGGGCTGCAACGTCGACGGCGGGAGGTTCCGTCGAGGCGCCGGGAGTGGCCGCCGCGCCCGTAGCGGCCTGGACGGAAGCGGTCTTCGGGTGGGCCGCGGGGCGGTCCGCTAGTTCAGTCATGTCGATTCCTTCTTTGGTTCTGACAGGGGGTCTGAAGCTCTGGTTCTGCAGGCAGTGGTTCCCGGTTCCGGATGACCCGGTCCCGATGACTCAGGTGCCGGCGGCGGCTGGAACGGGGAAGTGCGGTGCCCGGGGGGCCGCAGCCGGAGAGTCGGCAGCACCGGGTTCCGGAGCCCGCAGCTCCGGCGCGATCCCGAAGCACAGCCAGTCGGTGATCTGGCGCGCCATCGCCGCCTGGTCCGGTTTGGCCGGGGACGCCGGGCTGGCGAGCCATTGCTCGCCGGCATTCCGGACCAGCCCGATCGCGGCGTTCGGCCAGTAGCCGATGACGGCTTCCTTGTCCTGGCCGCCGCCCAGGTGGCTGCGCATGGGCCGGGCGATCATGTCGCTGATTGCCGCGAAGAAATGCCCCAGGGCGCCTGCCGTGGCGATCGACCCGCCGCTGCCCTCCGGCTCGCCGGGGGTGTAGCGCGTGACGAAGGTGTAGACGTTGGGGCTGGTCTCGGCCATCTGCAGGTAGGCCGACACCATGGCGAACAGGCCTTCGCGGGGTGTCTGCGCGGCCTGGGCTGCCTCCTGGATGCGTCGCTGCATTTGGCTGAGCACTACCTCGCCCACGGCCTGCTGGAGTCCTGCCTTATCGCCGAAGTAGCGGTAGAAGACCGATTTCGAGGTTCCTGCCGCGGCGGCAATTTCCTCCATGGAGGCGGCACTGCCAAGGACGTGCACTGCCTTGCGGGCCGACTTGATGAGGTGCCGCCGCCGTTCCTCGCGATGGGACTCCCAGCGGGACGCGCGTCCGTCAACGGCACCGACGGGCGCACTGTGGACGGGCACACTGTGCGTGCTCCGGCCGGCTGCGCCGGGGCCGGAGGAATCGGCGTCGGGGATGTTCACGATACCCAGCGTATCAGGTACGCTGGGTATCGGTAACCCGTTTTGATTGAAGGAGACAGCCATGCCCGTCAACGGACAGTCCGCTACCGGACCCCAGGAACCGACCCCCGCGTCCGCAGCGCGGACGGGCGGACAGGCCGGCGGTGCCGTAGCGCCGCAGCTCCGTAATGCCGTGGTGGTGGGCGGCAACCGCATCCCGTTCGCCCGGACGGGGGGTGCCTACACGAAGTCTTCCAACCAGGACATGCTCACCGCGGCGCTCGACGGCCTGATCGCACGGTTCGGCCTGCAGGACGAGCGCATCGGCGAGGTTGCTGCCGGGGCCGTGCTCAAGCACTCCCGCGACTTCAACCTGACGCGGGAAGCCGTGCTGGGTTCGGCACTGTCCGCCGAGACCCCGGCATATGACCTCCAGCAGGCCTGCGCCACCGGCCTGGAGACCGTGCTGGGCCTGGCCAACAAGATCAAGCTTGGCCAGATCGAATCGGCGATCGCCGGCGGCGTGGACTCGGCGTCGGATGCCCCGATCGCCGTGAGTGAGGGCCTGCGCGAGGTGCTGCTGGATCTTAACCGCGCCAGGAAGCTCCCCCAGAAGCTGCAGGTCCTCAGCCGCCTCCGGCCCAAGGACCTTGCCCCGGACGCGCCGAACACCGGCGAACCGCGCACTGGTCTGTCCATGGGCGAGCACCAGGCGCTGACCACGGCGCAGTGGAAGATCACCCGCGAGGCCCAGGACGAGCTCGCCTTCAACAGCCACCGCAACCTTGCCGCAGCCTACGACGCAGGTTTTTTCGACGACCTCCTCACCCCCTACCGGGGACTGGCCAAGGACTCCAACCTGCGGGCCGACACGAGCCTGGAGAAGCTCGCCTCGCTCAAACCCGTCTTCGGCAGGAATCTGGGTGCCGAAGCGACCATGACGGCCGGAAATTCCACCCCGCTGACGGACGGCGCGTCCACCGTGCTGCTCGCCTCGGAGGAATGGGCCGACGCCCATGACCTGCCCAAGCTCGCGACGGTGGTTGACGGCGAAGCTGCTGCCGTGGACTTCGTCCACGGCAAAGACGGCCTGCTCATGGCTCCCGCGTTCGCCGTGCCGCGGCTGCTCGCCCGCAATGGCCTCACCCTCGAAGACTTCGACTTCTTCGAGATCCACGAAGCCTTCGCGGGGACGGTCCTGAGCACACTGGCAGCGTGGGAGGACGATGACTTTGGCCGCACACGGCTCGGTCTCGACGGTCCCTTCGGCACCGTCGACCGGTCCAGGCTGAACGTCCACGGATCCTCACTCGCCGCCGGCCACCCCTTCGCGGCAACCGGCGGACGGATCGTGGCGTCCCTGGCGAAGATGCTGCACGCCAGGGGTGAGGTTGACGGCCGTCCGGCACGCGGACTGATCTCCATCTGCGCCGCCGGCGGCCAGGGCGTCGCCGCAATTCTTGAAGCACTCTAGGGGGACCGCGTGACAGATAAATACACCCAGTTCGTGAGCCGGGGCCCGGGCAAGGACCTGGCCCGCAGGCTCGGGCTGCCGCAGCCGGTGGCCCTGCGGCGCCACCAGCCGGGCCGGCCCCTCCTGGAAGGCCCGGTGCTGGTGCAGGGACACACCACCGGCGCCGATGACCTGGCCGCAACCCTGCTGGCATGGAACCTGGACGTCCGCCGCCACGCAGTACCCAGGGAAAAGCTCGGCGCCATTGTCCTCGTCCTCGACGGGCTGGCCCGTCCGGAGGACCTGGAAAAACCGGTCCTGACGGCGGCCGCTTCACTGCGCGACCTTGCCCCCAACGGCCGTGTCATCACCGTCTCCCGGACGGCGGCGGGCGCCGACGGGCCTGCGGCTGCCGCGGCGCGGCAGGGAGTGGACGGACTGCTGCGGTCGCTGGCCAAGGAACTGCGCGCCGGGGCCACAGGCAACGGCATCCTGCTTTCCGACGCTGCCACCACCACGAGCCCGAGCGCCCTGGGCGCACTGCGCTTCTTCCTCTCCGGCCGGTCCGCGTTCGTGGACGGCCAGTTCCTCACGGTCACCTCGGGCGCGGGCGAATTGCCGGCCGACGACGGGAAGCCATTGGCCGGCCGGGTCGCCGTCGTGACAGGGGCCGCGCGGGGGATCGGCGCCGCGATTGCCCGGACGCTGCACCGCGACGGCGCGACCCTGATCGTCGTCGACGTCCCGGCCGCCGGGGACCACCTTGCACAAGTGGCCAACGCGGTCCGCGGGACGGCACTGCAGCTGGACATCAGCCGCGAGGATGCAGGGCAGCGCATCATTGAGCATGCGGTGGCGCGCCAGGGCCGCCTGGACATCGTGGTCCACAACGCCGGCATCACCCGTGACAAGCTGCTTGCCAACATGGACCAGGGCCGCTGGAACTCCGTCATCGCGGTGAACATCGCCGCGCAACTACGGATCAACGAGGCACTCCTTGCCTCGGAGCACTTCCGCACCTCGCCGCGGATCGTTTCCGTCGCCTCCACCAGCGGGATCGCCGGGAACCGCGGGCAAACCAATTACGCGGCCTCCAAAGGCGGCGTCATGGGCATGGTCCGGGCCACGGCACCGCTGATCGCCGCGCACGGGGGCTCCATCAACGCCGTCGCCCCCGGCTTCATCGAAACCGAAATGACCGCCCGGATTCCCTTCGCCACCCGCGAAGTGGCGCGCAGGCTCAACTCGCTGCAGCAGGGCGGCCAGCCCGGAGACGTCGCTGAGGCCATCGCGTTCCTGGCCAGCGACGCCGCCGGCGGGATCTCCGGCGAGGTCCTCCGCGTCTGCGGGCAGAACCTGGTGGGGGCATGACCGGTCCCCAGCCCGTCATCCTGGGCGAAATGCCGTCCCTCTCCAAGCTGTACGTCAACGCGGCCGCGACAGTGGCCAGGCGGCGGATGCTCGGCATCCACGGGGGCACCGGACTGCCGGAGGCCAGCCATGAGGTCCGGGGCGTGAACGTGGACGTCGCCAACCTCACGGCCTATCAGCACCTCGTCGGGGAGACTGCAAGCGATGTGCTTCCGGCGGGGTTCATCCACGCCCTCGCCTTTCCCCTCGCCATGAGCGTGATGAACCGGGATGATTTTCCGTTGCCGCTGTTGGGCATGATCCACCTGGCCAACAAGGTGGTGCAGCACGCGCCCGTCCTCTTCACTGAAGCACTTGATGTGCGTTCCTGGGTGGAGAACCTGCGCGGCCACCGTGCCGGCACCCAGCTTGACGTTGTGGCCGAGGTCCGCGGGCCGGGGGAGGAAGACCTCCGCTGGCGCGGCGTCTCCACCTACCTGTCCAAGGGCGTGTTCCTGCCCGGGATCGACAAAGCCTCGGCAGCTCCGGCGCCGGCGACCTTTTCAGCGCCGGATCCCACGGCCCTCTGGCGGCTGGGAGTCGACACGGGACGCGCGTACGCCGCAGTTTCGGGTGACTTCAACCCCATCCACCTGAGCGTCCTTACGGCGAGGGCCCTCGGAATGCGCCGGTCCATTGCGCACGGCATGTATCTCGCCTCAAGGGCCCTGGCCGATGTGGGGGCAGCCAAGGGCGAAGCTTTCACCTGGGATGTAGCCTTCGACGCGCCGGTGTTCCTGCCCACGGGCGTGGCGCTGGACATCAGCACCATCCAGGATGCCGGCGGCGCGTGGCGGCGGTCCGACTACGTTGCTTGGAACCCGCGGTCGGGGCGCAAGCACTTCAGTGGAGCGGTTTTCGCCCTGTAGCGGCGTGCTTCCTGCACCAAGCACCGGCCGGCCGGCCGGCGGCGGCGATCTTCGGGATGCCGCCGCCGTGTGGCGGGCGCTATGCGCGTGCGGTCTTCACCACGCGCAGCATGCGGTGCAGGCTCAACAGGATGGACTCGACCGCGCTGGGCCCCTCGCTCGGCACATCCTCCTGGGCTACCCGGGCTGTGAGGGCATTCACGGCCGCATCAGCGGTTTCAACGAGTTCCCCCTGCCGTTCAACGCTGTCCTCTTCGATGGCGCGCAGCACATCCCCGGTCGCTGACATGGCGTCGGCCAGCGGCCCCGCGTACTGGTCCGGCACCACGAAGGGCGTGTCCGTGGCCCAGATGACATCCGAAAGGACCTGGGTGACGTCCTGGACGTGGAATGTCAGTTTCTCCAGGTCCCTCAGGTTCCGGTAATCCTGTTCCACGTCCCGGGGATAGCGCCGCCGTCGGGGATTGGCGCGCCTGCTGGCGTCGGCTTTCTGCACCGCGAGGCGGACCGAGCGGGCAGAAACCGCGAGCTTCTCAGACCGGCCTGACCAGTCTTCGTGTTCCGGCGGCCAGCTCTCTTTCAGCGCCTTGCCCATGTCCCAGAGCTGCTGGGCCAGCGCGAGCCGCAGTTCGGCGATGCTGAGCGCGGCGGCCCGGAAATGCAGCGGAGGGAAGACAAGGAAGTTCACGAGGATGCCGACCGTCACGCCGACCCCCATCTGGAACAGGTAGCCGAAGGAGAATTTGTCCGGGTTGTGCCCGCCCACCAAGAGGACCAGCAGCGCCGCTGTCGGAATCCAGTCCCCGCCGGATCCGAGCCGCGGCAGTCCCGCGAGGACCACACCCAGCGCCATCACGACGGCGACCGTCAGCGGGGAGGGACTCCCGAGGACGAACAGCATGAATGCCAGGCCGATGCCCAGCCCCAGCCCCACAAGCGTCTGCAGGCCTTGCCGCACGGATCCTGCCACGTTCTCGTACATGACCACGAGGGCGCCCAGGGGGGCGTAATACGGGTAGTCGGCTGCCGATCCCGGCATGAAGGGGGCGAGGAAGAACGCAATCCCCGCCGCCAGCCCGGCCTTGGCTGCCAGCTGCAGGCGGGGCCAAAGAAGCGCCGAGGAGACGCTGGCGCTGACGATCCGCCCCGCTTTCCGGGTCAGGGACGGTATCTTGGTCGTTTCCTCTGCGCTGTTCATCCCGGCCCACCCTAGGCGGGGAAGAATGGTGCTACAAGTGGACGAACTCCGGGCCTGCGGCCTGCGCCGCCTGCCTGACGGCGAGTGAGAGGCGCTGCGCCCGACCGCCGGTGCGGCCCTCTTCGCTGCGCAGCGGCACGTACCCGAAGCCAAGGCCATAGGAGGGATCCGCAAACCCGAGCGCCGCGCTGGCACCCTCATGGCCGAAGGCCCGACGGCTGCCGAAGTTTCGTCCCGGCTGCGGCTTCATGAACACCACAGCAAAGGCGTTGTTCTGCGGGTCCAGCCAGGGCGCCCCGCCGTCGTCGTAGAGGACGTTGCGGTAGCGCGGTTCCTGGTCCTCGGGCAGTCCCAGGAAGAAGTCGACGCCGAACGGCCGGCGCCGGCAAAGTCAGGCGCCGCGTACCCGGCAGAGCCTGCCGCGGGTGGGAGGGACTGCCCAGGGGTCGTGTCGGCGGAGGATTTCATGGCACTACCCTGGCCACCCCGGCCCCGTCTCCGGCCGTCTTCTCAACGGGCGCCGTGCCCGGGCGCGACCTCCTCGCCGGCCCGGACCGGCCCCGGCGGGGTACCGTCGCCGAACGGCCGGCCTCCGAGCGCCGCGCGGCCGTGTTCCGTGAGCCAGTTCCCCAGCTCCGGTCCGCGCGGGACGATCCCGGTGGGGTTGATGTCCTCATGGACGATGTAATAGTGCTGCTTGATCTGCACGAAATCGATCGTGTCGCCGAAGCCCGGGGTCTGGAAGAGGTCCCGTGCATAGGCCCACAGCACAGGCATCTCGCTGAGCTTTTGCCGGCCGCACTTGAAGTGTCCGTGGTAGACGGCGTCGAAGCGGGCCAATGTGGTGAAGAGCCGGACGTCCGCCTCGGTAATCGTGTCGCCCACAAGGTACCGCTGGCCGGAGAGCCGTTCTTCCAGCCAGTCCAGGGCCGTCCAGAGCCGGTCATAGGCGGCGTCGTAGGAGGCCTGGGAGCCGGCGAAGCCGCAGCGGTAGACGCCGTTGTTCACCTCGGTGAAGACCCTGCGGTTGACGGCGTCGATCTCCCCGCGGAGGTGCTCCGGATACAGGTCAGGGGCGCCGGGCCGGTGGTATTCGGTCCACTCGGTGGAGAAGTCCAGGGTGATTTGCGGGTAGTTGTTGGTCACGACCTGGCCGGTCGGGACGTCGACGATTGCCGGCACCGTGATGCCGCGGGGATAGTCCGGGAAGCGGCGGAAGTAGGCGTCCTGGATGCGCTCGATGCCGAGGACGGGGTCCCTGCCTCCCGGATCGAGGTCGAACGTCCAGGAGCGCGCGTCATGGGTTGGACCGGGCTGGCCGAGAGAGATCACGTCCTCGAGTCCGAGCAACCGCCGCACGATGACTGTCCGGTTCGCCCAGGGGCACGCGCGGGCAGCGACCAGACGGTACCTTCCCGGTTCCACACGCCAGCCGGGCTCGCCGTTGCGGCCCTCGGCCCCCGTTTTCGTGATCCGGTCCTCGATGTAATTCGTGTCCCGGGTGAACTCCGCCCCGCCCGTGACGTAGGCGCCTTTGGTGCTGAAACCGGGGTCGTCAGTGTGCGTTGTCTTGCTGTGGCTCATGGTCCCAGCCTATGCCGGGGAAGGGCCGCCGCCGAGCAGGACAGCAAGGACCTGTGCCATCGGCTGCCACGCAACCCACCAGGATCCCGCCACCACCGCGGCGAAGAAGAGAATCCAGATGGCGGCGGGAACAGATGTGGCCCGGTAGAGCAAGAACGCGTCCGAGGTCGGAAGCCGGTCCCGGTGCCGCAGGTGCACGTTGGCCAGCTTGCCGAGGTCCCGGACTGCGGCCACAAGAAGCGCCAGGCCAAGAACGATCATTACGTGTCCGTTGAACTCCGGGGGTACGAACAGGACAAGGAGCCCCGCGGTCAGCACCGCGGCGGCCGTGATCAGGATGCCGATGCCGTTCCGGAGGAACACGAACGAGGCCAGCAGGACAAGCGTGCCCACGGACATCGCAGCCGGCCCCCAGCCGTTGAAGCCGCACCACACCATGGCGGCGCCAACAACGGCCGGCACGGGGTAGCCCCAGAACGTGGACCAGACGGCGGGCAGGCGTCCCCTGCTGTACGTCGTGGTGGTGCCGGAATGGTCCAGACCCAGGCGGATCCCGCCGAGGCGCTGACCCGTCATGAGGGCGGCGAACGCATGGCCCAGTTCATGGGTCACCGTCGCGAACAGTCCAAAGTAGCGCCACGTGATACGGGGCAGGGACACAGCAACGGCGAGAAGGATCACCACAGTCAGCTCGGTTCCCGTGACGTGCGGGCTGGGAGAATGCGTGAACCCGGCGAGGATCCGGTCCCACCAGGCCCCGGCAATGTTGTCGGTGGCCGCGGTAGTCATGGCCTGCCCGCCGAATGCTCGATGCAATAGGGGGTCCAGGGCCTGGCCTCGAGCCGGCCCTCCGCGACGGGTCCCCCGCAGACGGCGCAGATTCCATAAGTGCCGTCCGCTATCCGGGCCAGGGCCGCCTCGATCTGGGCCAGCCCCTTCCTGCTCTGCTCCAACAGCGCAGAGGCCTGGGAGAGCTCGAATGCGATCGTGGCACCCTCCGGATCGTGTTCGTCGTCGACGTTGGAGTCCTGCCGTGCGGCGTTCACCGAAGTGATGTCCTGGCGGAGTGCGGGAAGGAGGGCAAGTTTCCGGTCTCGCTCCGCGAGCAGGAGGATCCGGAAGTGTTCGACGTCAACCATAGGCTGCAAGGCTAACGCGGACCGCGCGTCCGCGTCGAAACTGCGGGACAAAGAAGCAGATGCAGGGCGCTGCAGGACAGGGAGGGGGTCGAAAGACCCGTTTGCCGGTGCACAGCCGGCCCTAGAGTGGAAAGAGGCCTACCTTTCCCGGAACAGCCACTCTTCACAGCAGCACCAGGGGGTCGCCATGGACGAGCCACGGGCCGCGGCTGCAGCGCCCGGGGATGCGCTGCCCAGGGACGCGGACGACGAAGTCCGCGCCCTTGCGGCGGTCGAGAAACACCACGCCACGATGCTGCAGCGTTTGGACGCCTTGGCGAAATCCCTCACGCACGCCGTCAAAGCGGCAGACGCTTTGGCGGAACACGCTGCCCACGAAATTCTCCTCGAGTGGTGCGAAACGGAACTCGTCCCGCATGCGCTCGCCGAGGAGGGTCCGCTGTATGGCGCGCCGCAGGTGATGCCCGAGGGCCGGCTGCTGGTGGAAAGCTTGCTGGCCGATAACCAGGTGATGGTTGCCCTGGTCGACGATCTCCGCCCGGCCCGGGGCGTGGATGCCGCGGTCACCGCCGGGGCCCTCCGCCGCATCTTCGCCCTGCACCTGGATAGGGAGAACCGGCTTCTGCTGCCGTTCATCACATCCACCCCGGGGCTTTCACTGGCCGCAGCAGTGGAGGGGCACGAGGAACTGGTAGGCGAATCCCACATCCACGGGGAGGGCGCGGACCGCCGCGGCAGCGTCTAGAGTGGGCCCATGGCGGACCCTACGCACCACGATGACGCGCATCTCGCAGGCGGGCTCCTGCACGAGCTGGCAGCGGCCCACGGCGTCGGAACAAGCTACTGGGGCTGGGACGGCGTCGAACGTTCAGTGCCGGCAAGCACCCTGCACGGGGTGCTCGCGGCGCTGGGCATCCCCTCCCACGGCACCGAGGAGATGCAGCGGTCCCTGCACGAGGCCCGGCTGGCGCCGTGGCGGCGCATCCTTCCCCCGGTTCTCGTGCTGCGGGAAGGCCAGGAGATCCATGTTGATGTCCACGTCCCGCACGGAAGCGGGGTCTCCGTCTGGATTGATGCCGAGGACGGCAGCAGGCACGACGCCGCCCAGCGGGAGAACTGGGACGAACCCACAGAGGTCGACGGCGTCCTCACCGGACGCGCGACCTTCGCCGTTCCGGACCATCTCGCCCTTGGCTGGCATACCCTGCGGGCAGACGCCGGCGGCGTGCTCGCCGAGTGCCCGCTCGTCGTGACCCCGCGGCAGCTGCGCACCACCGGGCAGCTGGCGGGACGGCGCCACTGGGGGCTGACGGCCCAGCTTTACTCCGTCCGGTCCTCACGGTCGTGGGGGATCGGCGATTTCACGGATCTCGCGGACCTTGCCACCATTTCGGGGCTGGAGGGCGCCGGTTTTGTCCTCGTCAACCCCCTCCACGCCGCAGAGCCGGCCCCGCCGGTGGAGGATTCCCCGTACCTGCCCACGACACGGCGCTTCTTTAACCCGCTCTACTTGAGGGTGGAGGAGGTTCCCGAGTACGGCTACCTCGACGCCGCCGGGCGGAGCCAGGTGGCACGGCTGGCCGGGGGATTCCACACGGCCAACCGGTCACCGGAGTTGTTGGACCGGAATGCGAGCTACGGGGCTAAGCTGTCCGCCCTGGAACTGATCTTCAAGATCCGCCGGGACCCGGCCCGGGCCCGGCAGTTTGCAGCGTTCTGCGCCGAACAGGGGCCAGGGCTCGACGATTTTGCCCTGTGGTGTGCGCTTGCCGAAAAACTGCCACCACAGGCCCCGGAGTGGGCGGACGCGGCCGCCTTCCCGGGAACGCCGTACTGCGCGGAGCAACGGACTGCGCTCGCGGACAGGATCGAATTCCACCGCTGGCTGCAATGGTGCTGCGACCAGCAGCTGGAGTCGGCGCAGCGCTCGGCCAGACAGTCAGGCATGGAAATCGGCGTCATCCATGATCTGGCGGTCGGAGTAAAAATCGGCGGCGCCGACGCCTGGACACTTTCGGGCGTTCTGGCGAAGGGCGTCACCGTGGGGGCGCCGCCGGACATGTTCAACCAGCAGGGCCAGAACTGGACCCAGCCACCGTGGCATCCCGGCCGCCTCGCCGAATCCGGCTACGCCGCCTACCGCGACATGCTCAGAACCGTGCTCCGCCATGCCGGCGGGATCCGGGTGGACCATATCCTGGGCCTGTTCCGGCTGTGGTGGATCCCGGCCGGGGCGGGTCCCGGTCAGGGCACCTACGTCTACTACGACCACGAGGCCCTCATCGGCATCCTTGCCCTGGAGGCCCAGCGCGCCGGGGCGGTTGTGATCGGCGAGGACCTCGGCGTGTTCGAGCCCTGGGTCCGGGACTACCTGGCCGAGCGGGGGATATTTGGCACCTCAATCCTCTGGTTCGAACATGACGCGGATGGCCCGATCCCGCCGGAGCGGTACCGCCGGCAGTGCCTGACCAGCGTCAACACCCATGATTTGCCTCCGACGGCGGGCTACCTGGCCGGTGAACACGTCACCCTCCGTGAATCGCTGGGACTGCTGCAGCGTCCCGCCGACGAAGAACGCGCCGAGGCAGCTGCCGAGCAGGAAGCCGTCCTGGCGCTCGTCCGGGAACGCGGACTCCTGCCGCAGACGGGCCGCCCGGACGTCCGGTCGACGGTGGAGGCCCTGTACGCGTTCACGGCGCTGTCGCCGTCCTCGCTGCTCGGAGTTGCCCTCGTCGATGCTGTGGGGGAGACGCGCACCCAGAACCAGCCGGGTACCAGCACGCAGTACCCGAACTGGTGCATCCCGCTCGCGGGACCCGGCGGACCCGTCCTTCTGGACGGCCTGTCCGATATCCCGTCGTTCCGCGACCTCGTCGGGACCGTCCGGACAGCCCTCCATGCCGAAACTCGAGACGGGCGGACCGGAAGACCGACACTGCTACCGCCGGAAAGCCATGACACGTAGTGCCCAGTCCCGCTAGCATGATCCGATGAGGCGAATTGGTGGACGCGCTCTCGCCGGCGGCTTTGCGTTGGCCCTGTTGCTGGCGGGTTGCACTCCGTCACAACCGGACCCTCCCCAGCCCCCGACTCCGTCACGTTCGAGCCAGCAGGCAGCCACCCCGGACACGAGTGACCCGCCGTCCTCCGCGGAGTCCTCCCGGCCGCCGTCGTCCCCTGCTAGCGTCGCGCCGACGGCGCCCCCGCATGCCGCCCAGGGGGCCGGCACCGGGATCGACCACATCGTCATCATCGTCCAGGAAAACAAACCCTCCTCACAGATCCTGGGCGGCAACGAGGCCCCCTATTTCAACAAGCTCGCGGGCGAGAACGCACTGGCCAGGAATTACCAGGCGATCATGCACCCGAGCCTGCCCAACTACCTCGCCCTGACCAGCGGCACCAACGCCGGGATCACCAGCGACTGCAAACCGAAAGACTGCACGGCAGCGGTGCGGAACATCGCCGATGAGGTCTCCAGTTCCGGACGGACCTGGAAAATGTACGCCGAGGGAATGCCTGCGCCGTGCGGGGCAGAGAACTCCGGACGGTACGCGGTGAAGCACAATCCCTTTATGTACTACCCCTCCGTCACGTCGGACAAAAACTCCTGCGCCGCGCATGTGGTGCCTTCGATCGGGTTGGACCAGGACCTGGCGTCCGCTTCAAGTCTTCCGAACTTCGTCTTCATCAGCCCCGACCTGTGCAACGATACGCACGACTGCCCTGTCCGCACCGGAGATGACTGGTTGTCCACGCAGGTCGGTAAGATTCTGGGCTCGCCCGCGTTCACGACCCAGAACTCCCTGCTGGTGGTCACGTGGGACGAGGGCAGCGGTAAGGACAATCGGGTGGCCACGGTGTTTGCCGGGCCGGCCGCCCGTAAGGCGTTCAGCTCCGATGCTGCGTACAGCCACTACTCCTTGCTCCACACGATCGAGGAAGTGTGGGGGCTGCCGGCCCTGACGGACAATGACCGGAACGCTCCGGTCATGACCGAACTGCTCAAATAGGCACAGTCCCCCGGGCTGCCCGCGCCGAGGTCAGGGCCGCTGGGATGCCGCGGCGGCCGGGTCAAGATCGGACAGCGTCAGTGGATGGGCGGGTGCTCCTGGGAAGGGAAAGCTGGCCGTGACCGCCAGATCCGGACCCACGTGCACCAGTTCACCAGCCTCCACAGGTCGCCACGCCGGGTTGTGATCCATGGGTTCGGTGGCGATCAGGACATGCGAGGAGCCGGCGAGGTCTTCACTGCGTGCGTGGATACGGTGGCTCCGGGCGTCCAGAGGCGCTGCCGGGCCGTGGACACGGGCGGGGTTCCGTTCCAGGATGTGCAGCTCATGAGTGGCCGGGTACCTGACCGCCCAAAGATCCGTCGCCGTCGTCACGATGAGGTTCAGGCTCAACACCGGCAACTCCTTGGCGACCCAGGTCACGGCACGGGCGATGCCTTCTCCGACGTCGCCGGCAGCCCTGCGGCTCTCGGCGGTGATGAGGGCGAAGAGCCGTTCGCTGTCCGTCTGGCCGTGCACGAGGTCCCCGACACCCAGCGTGGCCAGCCGGTGCTCGAGCCGTTCCAGGCCGCCAAAGGCGCCGTTGTGCGCGAACAGCCGGCCGTCCTGCTCAAACGGGTGCGTGTTGGCCAGCGTGTGTGCGCCGATACTGGCATATCGGACGTGGGCAAGGAACGTCGTGCTCTTCAGGTCCCGCGCCTCGCGGGCGAACGCATGGTCCTCCCAGGCGGCCAGCGGCTGCTTAGCCACATGGGCTGTGCCGTCGGCGTCGTAGGTGCCTATGCCGGCCCCGTCCGGCTCGCGCCGGCTCTGGTCTGACAGGCTGTCCGGAGCGTCCAGCAGCCAGAACGTGGCCCGGACCGGCAGGGGACCGGCGTGCAGGCCGAACAGTCGGCACATAGGGACTCCCTCGCGTGTTGTTCGCTGGCAACGCCAGATGCCACCATCATCGCCGATGCGGGCCCGGGGGCTCGGCAATCGCCGTCGCACAACAGTCTGCCCGATGATTCGAAAACTGCGTCACGACAAGACGGGCCATAAGTCCCTTATCCCGGTCCCTGAACGATGGATAGTGTGTTCAGGGATCGGACGTGGACGCCACACTGCGGCGCACGGCGAAGAAAATCCAAATTCCCGGGGGGCGACCGTGCCTGAACGCGATGCACACGGTCCGATCAGTGGGGCGTCAGGCGCCCTTGCCCGGAGTGTAATAGTTGTGCACCTCATGGAACGACATTGTCGGAGGCCCCGCAAAACCGGCTTTAGCGCTGAGGGGCCCGAGCTTTTCCTGAGCGAAGGCATCGAACTGTTCGCGGCTCTCCCAGACATCGGTGACTTGCAGCCCCTTGTCGGTCATGGTTGCCCAATGGGAAATGGATCCTGCGGGGCCCGGACCACCTGCGGTGAGGCCCATCAATCTGTTGATCTCGTCGTACTGCTCGAGGGTGGTGCCGTCGAACTCCATGATGATCGCAACCGCCATGACATGCTCCCTGAGGCGTGCAGGCTCACGAACGGTGGCCTGCGAATGGATGGGTACGGCCCTGTCTACGCCTGGTTTCCCAGTTCCGTCAACAGGCAGAAACCAGGCGGCCGCCCGGACCTACAGGGCCGTGCGCGGAGACACAAAGAAGGCCCTGGAATCAGGGCCTTCTTTGTATTGTGCGCGGACGGGGACTTGAACCCCCACTGAGGATGGTTTTTCGGCTGATTTTCGAAACTAAGCCCGTCAACACGCGGGACCGGCCATGACCGGTGGACCGCCTCCAGCGACTTTCGCTCGTTGTCATCCTTCGTTGCTGGAGGGCAGGTCCCGTGTTCCACAGGGCGTGTAGGGAGCGCCTGCGTCTGCGCCCGACGTTGAGTGTCCGGGGCGCCAGCGCCAGAGGGTCGGGCATGACGATACGGGCAGCGTCGGCGAAGGGCAGTCACGGACCGGGCAGGTAGTAGATTCCGGAGGTTGAGTACCCGTTGACGCCCGCCATCAGGACCGCAACAGGCAAATCGAGTACACGTTACTCGTGTACCTGTGTAGCGCACTTCGTAGGTTGGGGTTACTGGGTCTCCAACTGATACGAAGGTCTCGCATCATGTTCACTTCAAATGCTGTTGCCTCAATCTCTGTTGCTGCAGGCAACTCTAATAATCGTGATTCCGAGGTCCCGGACGGGGCCAAGGGGAAGTCCCGCCCCGCGTGGTGCCGGCAGGACCTGGTCGAGGACATTCTCGGCTCCCTGACCGGCCAGGGCTCACCCGGCGGCTCCTGCGGCGCGGTGGTAGTTGGGGCGCCGGGAGTGGGCAAGACCTTTCTGGCCCGAAAGGCGCTGGAACGGCTGGACGACGGTTACCTGGTGGTGCAGGTAAAAGGCAGTTCCATCTCGGCGTCGACGCCTTACGGCGCCCTTCGACCGCTGCTCACCGACCTCGAAGAAGGATGCGCCGAACATCCGCTTAGGGTGGTTGCCGGGCTTGCCCGGTTGCTGCGGGATCGGGCAAAGGGACGCAACATCGTCCTGTTTGTGGACAATGCCGAAGGCCTGGACGAGCTCGCCGCGCTCGTCATCAACCGGCTGACGGTCCATGGAACGGTCCGCCTGCTGGCCACGGGAGAGGATCTGCTGGCGGCCCCGGGCGACCTGGTCTCGCTGTGGAAGGACAGACTGATCGGACGGACAGACGTCGGCGCCTACAGCCTGGCCGAGGCAGTCCAGTGGCTGCGCAGCTTCTGCGCAGCCGAGGTCTCAACTGCGGCAGCGGCGGCCTTCTGGAATGCCAGCCGCGGAAATCCGCGGGTGTTCGAACTGATCCTGCGCGATCAGATTGACGCCGGCACCTTCATTGAGGACGACGGTGTCTGGGTGCTGACCAACAGCACATTCGTATACGGCGCAAACTCCAGGGACGCCGTCAGGGCCTGGGTCAACCCGGAGTCCGAGGCGGAGCGACAGGTCCTGGAGCTGCTGGCACTCAGCGGCGGAATGCCGTTGAACACGCTCCTGCGCCTGTGCAGTGCCGAAGCCCTCGATTCCCTCATCGGGAGGGGCCGCCTCGACGTGGCAAGTGGCCGGCGGCCCCTTGTCCGACTCTCGAACCCGCTGGCGGAGCGCGCGATCCGCCAACGCGTCCCCAGCGGCCGAAGCAGGGAGCTGTGCCGGCTCGCTGCGGTGACCCAGCGCGCAGCTGACAGGTCGGCCGCGGAAGCCCTGGAGATGGCGCGGTGGGCCCTCGACTGTGGGGAGGCCTTGTCCGCCCAGGAGGCCAGGGATGCTGCCCGCCTGGCCAATTTCGCCGGTCAGCCGCAGCAGGCCCTGAGGTTCGTGGAGCTCCTGACACCGCCGGAACGTGGAACCGCTTTGGCCCTTCAGGCCCGGGCGTACGCAGCCTTGGGGGAAGTCGCAAAGGCCGAACAGCTCTTGTCCCCGGATGCCCTTGATGCCATGGACCTTCCGCTGGGCTGCTGGGTTGAGACGATGCTGGTGCGCTGCTCCGTCCTCGCGGCCCGTCCAGGCCGCGGACCGGAAGCGCGGGCCGCGTTGGACCGGGTGGAGGTCCGGCTGAACGGACCTGAAGCCGCCTCTAGCCAGGGTGCTGCCGGCATCGCCGCGCTGCGGGAGGACCTCGCCCTGGCCACGGCCGAACTGGACCTCGGCGAGGGCAGGTACCGGCAGGCGACGGATGCGCTGAGCCGGCTCTATCCTGCGTGCACGACCAGAGGGAAGACTGTGCATGCTGCGACGCTGTTATGGCAGGCCTGGACGATTGGGGGACGTCATGCGGACGCCCGGGCCCTTGTCCTAGACGTGCAGATGCGCTTCACCGCGGAGGAGCTGGCGGCAGTCAGCGCCCGGTCCACGGACCAGGCGCTGATATGCGTCCTCCTTGGGGCGGCCCCGGATCCCCAGCTTCGCCGTGGCCCCGAGGCAGAGCGGTTCGGCGACGGGATCGCCGTCGTCGCCGTTGCATTGACCGAACTCGCGGAGGGGGCCCTGGACGCGTACTGCGGACGGGCGGAGCGCGCGCTGCAGCGGCTGTTGCCGGCACACAGTCAGCTGGGGCAGCTGGATACGTCCGGGGCGCAGGCTTTGGCCAGTGCCGCGATCGCCTACTGCTACGCCTTGCTCAGGGAAAACGACAAGGCCCTGCAGTATCTGCGTTCCGTGGAGCTGGACGGCCGTTGCCCGTCGCAGCTCTCCTTGAGCGTGCGTTCGTTCTTTCAAGTGCTCGCCTCTGCCGAGCTGGCGTCCAAAGAAAAAGCCGGTGTGCGGCTGCTGGGACTCGCCGAGGAGGAACGCCGACGCGGTGCGAAACTCCCTGAGCTGGTCTTCCTCTGCGCTGCTGTGCGCCACGGCTGTCGGGGCGCCGCCGCGCGGCTGGTCGCGGCGTCCGCTGCCGTCCAGGGGCAGTTCGCAGACGCCAGTCGCCTGTTCGGAACGGGCATTCTGGAACAGGACAGCGCCGTACTGTTGGAGGCCGCTGAAGCCGCCGCCGGCATGGGCGATGACCTGTTCGCCAGGGACGCCGCCCGGGAGGCCCAGAGGGTTGCCGACGCGGCGGGGGACCGGGCTGCGGCCCGCGCGGCCAGGCGCCGGATCAGCAGCAGTGTCCAGAAACTGGGCGTCATGCCGACGGAGGAGGACGGCCCGACGCTCACGGCGCGTGAACACGAGGTGGCCCAGCGGGCGGCCGCGGGTGAGAGCAACAAGGCCATCGCTGCGAAAATGTTCATTTCCGTGCGGACGGTGGAAGGGCACCTGTACCAGATTTACGGAAAGCTCCAGGTAACCAACCGCGCCGACCTGAAGATGACCTTTGCGTAGAGGACCGGCGGACCTGGACAACGACGGCTTTCCCCGCCTCCTGGTGGGCTGCACCGATCTGGTAGCTTCCATCGTGGCCACGCTGCAGCATCCTGACCGGCTGGGAGTCCTGCTGGCGGGGGACGCCGGCTTGGGAAAGAGTGCGCTGGCCGGGGCGGTGCTCCGGCAGCTCGGCCCGACGGTCAAGCCCTTCTGGATCTTTCCCGCAGCGGCGATGGCGGAGCTCCCATTCGGCGCACTGGCCCCTTATCTGGACTCCTATCCCCTGACCGTGTCCGAATCGCGGCCGTCAGTGCCCCGACGCATGGAGAAGATGCTGAGCCGGCGGCTCGAAGCCGGCGAGCCCAAGGCACTTGTGATCGTGGAAGACGCCTGGAACCTGGATGCAGACAGTGCCAGGGTGCTGGCGCAGCTGGCCATGACGGGCCAGGTAAAGCTGCTGGTGCTCTCCAGACCGAAGCCGGGACCGCCGGCAGCTTTTGTTTCCCTCGGGGACGAGGGGATGCTGCGGCGCTTTGACCTGTCCCCGCTCACCGATGTGCAGGCGCGCGGGCTCTGTCGCCAGGTGCTGGGCGGTGAGGTTATCAACAGCGCCAGTACCGTCTTAAGCAGGATTGCAGGCGGAAACCCCCTGCTCCTGCTGGCGCTGATCCGTCAGGCCCGGCGCACCGGTGAATTGGTGCTGCGTAACCACGTGTGGATGCTGAAGAACTTGCAACTGCGGGTCGATCAGCAATTGAGGGATCTGGTCCGGGAACAGCTCACCTGCAGGTCTGCGGCCGAGACGGAGATCCTTGAGACGGTCGCGCTCGCGGAGCCTCTGCCCCTGGCCTGGCTGCACCGGCTCGCCAGTGAGTCGGACGTGGACACCCTGGCAGAGGACCGGCTCATCATCATCGCCCAGGGGCCGCAAAGGTTGGTGCGGTCGGCCTCCCCGCTGCTGGGAAAGGTCGTGCGCGTCCTTGTTCCTCCGGCCCGCAGCATGATGATCCGCTCCCGCATCCTCGATGTTGCCGACGGCACGGTGCCGGAGGAGACGCAGACCAGGCTGGTCTGCTGGTCGCTGGACTGCGGAGCCGCGGTCCCCGACGAGCAGCTGTTGGGTGCGGCCGCCAGCGCCAACCGGCATTTCGAGCCAATGGTAGCGCTTAAAACGGCCGGAGCGATCGATGGCGACGTGTTCCGGGCGGCAGCGAAAGTCCAAATGGCCGACGCCCATTTTCACCTTGGTGATCTTCCCCGCGCGGCGGCGCTGCTGCAGGACTGCGTCGACTCCGCCACGGACCTCGCGACGGCGGGGGCAGCTTCCATCCTCGCCGCCCGCGTGCATCTGGGGATGGGAGGGCAGACGCTGGGACTGAGGAGGATCGCCGCCTCCTGGCGCGCGTCGGAGCAGCGTCTGGGCGCAGGGAGCCCGGCGTCCGGACCGGCCGGTACTGACGGTAGCCGGCTGCTGATTCTGCATGCACTTCACTTGGAGGGACGCTACGCCGAGATCGAGGATGAGCTGGCCGCGCGGGTGGCCGACACCGGGGCGGACCCCATCACCCGTGCCACGATTCTCTACCTCTGGGCTGAATTGCTGGCCGCCACCGGACGGCCGGACGGTGCCTCCCGGGCGAGCGGCGAAATCCTGCAGCTGCTGGGGGGAAGTTCCACGGCGCAGTTCCGGGCCTATGAACTGGCGCGCTTCAAGCATTCGCTGGCGCTGGTTCGCCTGGGGCGATGGAACCTGGTCGCTAAGCCCCTTACAGAGGCGCCCTGGCACGGATTTCGCAGCGGGCTGCACTTCAGCGGGGGACAGTACTTAGTGGAAGGGCTGGCGGCGCTGAGAAAGGGTGACATGGTGACCGCGCTGGGCGGTCTTTCGGTCACCATCGAGGCCTTCTATGAATCCGACTTCGACCACCTCCTGCCGTACGCTTTGGGCCTGGCGGCCTATGCGGCTTCCCTGCTCGGGAGAAACGACGTGGTGGACAGCTACTCCGAGGCCTTCAACCGCGTCCCCTATCAAGGGTCCGAGCACTTCCAGCTGATGGGGCAGGCCTACCTCGCGGCAGCACGGGCGGGTCTGTATGGGGCCGCAAACGGCGTCCGGGAGCTGGCACTGCTGGCTGATCGGGCGCAGGGCAAGGGACTGCTCGCGGCGGAGCGGGATGCCCGTGAACTGGCGCTGCGGCTGGGCGACAACGGCCAATTGCCGCGGCTGGTGGAACTGACGGATCACGGCGAGGGCCCGGAAGCCGAGTGCCTCAATGCCTACGCGCGGGGCGTTCTTCAGCGTGACGCTGAGCAGCTGATCGCGGCAAGCGAAAGGGCGCAGGCATTGGGGTACCACCTGCTCGCGGCGGAATGCCTTGGCAGGGCCGTCTCGTTCCTGAATGGCAGCGGGGACCGCAAGCGCGTTCGCGCCGTGGCCCACCTGCTCCAACTCAGGCGCAGGGAGCTGGCGGGAATCAGCGCCCTGCCCCTGTTCGGCGCCGATGACGCCACCTCCCTGACGCCCAGGGAACGCGAAATTGTCACCATGGTGATCAACGGCAACAGCAACCGTGAAATTGCCCAGCTCTCGACACTGTCGGTCCGCACTGTTGAGGGACACCTCTACCGCGTCTTTAGCAAGCTCGGCATCAACCGCCGCGAAGACCTGACGAGTGGTGACCTGATGGCTGTGCGAAGCGGCGCGCTCAGCCCCCGCTGAGGGCCGACAAGAACAGGAGCAGCGGTGAGGGATGCCTGGCCTGCCTCCATGGCCAGGCCAACAGGAATGGTTGGGATCCGGCAGATTTCCTCACTCAACGGCCACGCGCCGGGTTCACTGGCTGAGTTCCACCAGTTCCTTGGCCCCGAGGCCCATCGCTGCCAAAATCGAATCGACCGCGTCGTCCACCGGGGTGGTGGCGGTATCAAGCACCAGATCGGCGTCGAGCGGCGGTTCATACGGGGAGCCGATCCCGGTGAAGTCCGGTACGTCGCCGGCCCGGGCCCGTGCGTACAGTCCCTTTCGGTCCCGCGCCTCGCACACCTCCAGCGATGTGGCCACGTGCACCAGCACAAACGAGCCCACAGGCTCGGCCATCGCCCGGACCTCTTGACGGGTTGACTCGAACGGCGCGATCGGAGCGCAAACGGCAACTCCGCCGGACTTGGAGACCAGGGAGGCGACCCACCCGAGCCGGCGGACGTTGAGCTCCCGGTCCTGCCTGCTAAAGCCAAGGCCCGAAGACAGGAGTCTGCGCACGTCGTCGCCGTCGAGCAGCGTGACGGGGCGGGCGTCCGCCCGCTGCAGCCGTTCCACCAGCGCTCGGGCGATTGTCGATTTCCCGGAGCCGGACAGGCCCGTCAGGAAAACGACAGCACCCGGCGCCGGGGTGCCTCCTGCCGACGGTTCGGGACCGGCGGCGGCACGCCGTCCCGGCAGGGCACCGGCCGCGGCCCCCGTTTCGGAGGTGTAGTTGACCAGGATGGAGGCGCCCAGCCGGACCAGCACGTAGTCGCGCAGGGTCCGGTCCCGGGCGCCGGATGCACCCTCGAACGCGGGCAGGACCAGCAGTCCGGTCCGGGCTCCGGCCAGCTGCTCCGCGCAGCGTTCGAGGACGGAAAGCAGTTCCAGGACCGTATAGTTTCCGTGCTCCTGGCAGCCGGCAACCGCCACGAGCCACAACTGGGCATGATGGCGGATTGCCATTCCCATCGCTTCGGCAAGCTGGGCAGGCTCCGGCAGCCGGTCAAACGCTGCCACCAGGCTCGGGTCCGTGTTCCGTCCCGGCACGTCCCCTTCCGGTCCGGTGAGGGGACGCGTCAGACGCAGCCGGCGCACGGGCGGGTGCTCGGCCGGCTGGAGGGCTTCCAGCCGGCCGGCTAGATGCATGGTGTCGTGCTCCGGGCCCTGGCTGGCGGAAACGGTCAATCTGGCCAGCGGTGTGCCATCCGGATCCGTGATCACCAGGGCGCTGCAGTCCACAGCCTGTTGGCCGACGGCGGCGGGCACCGAGAGCGTAAACGGCCAGGGCCATTCCGGCGGAACGTTGGAGGGGAGAGTGTAGCCGTCTGCGGGACCGTACAGGCCGCCCAGGAGGAGTTCCAGCTCGTCGAGCCGGGCGCCGGTCAGAACGTGCGATGGTTCCGACCCGAAGAGCACGCTCACAGTGTCCCCCTGATTCCGCTGGTTGAGTTCAACAGCGCCGCTGCCTCGCGGCGCCGTCGGCTCTCCACGCTGGCCAGCGCCGGGAAACCCTTTTGCCGGCGCAGATACATCCAGGCCAGGGGTGCCACGAGCAAGGCAGCCACCAGAATCCCTGCTGTGACCGGGTCCGGGATGGAGAGCATCTTCAGCGCCGAGGCCAGCAGCACAAAGGCCAACGCCCGGCGCACGAAACCGCCCGAGAGCCGGGAGGACAGCATGGCCCCCAGATAGACGCCGGGGATGCTTCCCAGCACCAAGGGCAGGGTCAGGCCGAGGTTCAGATCGCCGAAAAGAGTGTGCCCCGCGGCCGCGGCGATGACCAGGGGAACGGCCTGCAGGAGGTCGGTGCCGACCAGCTGGTTGGCTTTGAGCCCTGGGTAGATGAGCATGAGACCGATGATGATCAAGGACCCGCTTCCGACGGAGGTCATGCCCACCACCGTGCCGCCCACAACGCCCAAAAGGACGGTGGGTAGAGCCCGGACCGCGACCTGCGGCCGCTCTGTGGGCAGATCCGCTCCGCGCCCGTCCGCGCTGCGTGCGCGCTCGGCAAGCCGGACGTAGGCCCGCACCACCAGCAGGATGGCGCTCACGAGCAGAGCGAAGCCGAGCGCTAGTCTGACGCTCTGCTGAACGTCCTCGCCGGGGCCCAGCCATTTGAGGATCAGCACGCCGCAGAAGGCTGAAGGCACCGAACCCACCGCCAGCCACTTGACTACGTCCAGGTTCACCGTCCGGCGCCGCAGGTGTACCAGAGAGCCCACCGGCTTCATGACGGCGCTGGCCACGAGGTCGCTGGAGACCGCGGCGAGCGGGGGGACGCCAAAGAACAGCACCAATGCGGGAGTCATCAGGGCGCCGCCGCCCATACCTGTCAGTCCAACGACGACGGCTACACCGAAAGCTGTCAACGCCAAGGTCAGGTCCATAGCCCAGATCCTGCCACCGAGGCAGCGCCTGACAAACAGGTAGTTCGGTGCGGCCTAGAGTAGTCTCCGGGGCCGGGCGGACAGCGGAACCGGGTCCGACGCCGCGCAGTCAGACGCGACCCGCCTCGCCGCGGCCCTGACGGGCCGCGATCGGCGGGCAAGGCCGCCGCCGGACCGTGCTAGCCGTTGGTGGTGGTGGTTGCGGTGAGGTCGAAGCTGATGTCTTTGGTGGCGTGGTAGTTCAGGTGGGTTTCGACGGCGATGGTGTTGGTTCCGTTGACCAGCAGGGAGAGCGGGACGTCGAAGGTGACGGGGGCGGCGTTGGCGCTGGAGGTGGGGATTGCGGCGGTGGCGTAAGTGTTGATGGTGACGGTGCCGGCGGGGATGCGGCTGCGGCCGACTTCGGTGCCGTTGACGTAGACGACGACGCCGTCGTCGGCGATGGTCGTGAGTTTGAGCGCGGTGACGGCGGAGGCCGTGGGGATGGAGAAGCTGCGCAGGAAGTAGGCGGCCAGGGGGCGGGCACTGGTGGTGGCGGAGGGGTTGAGGTTGGTTCCCAGCGGGGTTGAGCCGTAGCCCAGGGTGCCCGGTCCGGTGTTCCAGGCGGAGGAGTCGTAGCCGGGGTTCTTCCAGACCGCGTCCGGCGCGGCGGTGCTGTACCGGTATTTCCACGCCGATTTGGCGGGCACGACGACGTCGGTGACGGAGCCGGAGGACGAGACGGTGACCGGGGCGGTCTTGGTGCCGGTTGCTCCCTGGGTGTCGGTGACGGTCAGGGTCACGCTGTAGGTGCCCGCGGCGGCGTAGCTGTGCGAGGGCGACACTCCGGTGCCGGTGCTGCCGTCTCCGAAGGTCCATCCGTAGCCGGTGATGCCGGCGTCGTCGGTGGAGGCGCCGGCATCAAAGGCCGCGGTCAGGCCGGAGGTCGAGGCCGTGAAGGACGCCACCGGCGCGGCATTCACCGTGAAGGGAACGCGCTGCACGGCAAGGACAGCCGGGGTGTCGACGACAGTCACCTTCAGCCATTCATCAAGCGTCGGTCCGCCCTCCACCGTGATCCTGGAAAAGTTCGGCACCGGGGTGGTGAGGCCGTAGTACGACAGCCACGTCGACGAGGTCAGCGGGCGGTCGCTGGCGAAGCTGTGAGTGTCCCCGTTGAAGAGGAAAACCGGGAGTTGATAGGTTAGGGATTCGGAGGCGAAGGCCTTCACCAGCGGTTCGTAGGCGGTGCGGCTGGGGGTTCCCTTAAACATGTCAGCCTGGGTCGTGAAGACCACGGCACGGCTGGCGTTCGCGGTGGCGCGTTCGAAGGCAGCGTGAATGAGGGCGACGTCGGCGTCGGTTCGTGCGTTGACTTCGGCGGTCTGGGCACTCGTCGGCGCTGAATATCCGCTCCAGGTTGCCAGATCGTTGGCCGAGCCCACGATGTGCACCGCGGCAAACGTGAGGCCTTCCCGGTCGTAGAGCACGTTCTCCGGATAGCCGGACTGCGCCGTGACGCTGGCCGGGTTCTGTCCGAGCGTAGTGCCGGGAGCCGGGAAGAAGACCCGGCGCACGGCGGCCAGGCGGTCCAGCGGGTTGGCGGCCCCCACGGAGGCACCGGAACAGTCGGCCCACTCATTGTCGCCGGGCGTATAGACCAGCGGATCGACAAAGGTGTCGAAATCCGCTCTGATGGTCGCGTAGTACGAGTCGGAGCAATCCGGCGGACCACCGATGTCGCCGAGATGGGTCACCAGCTGCACCTGGGAGTCCGCATTGATCTGCCCGATCCGCTGCGGGAAGACACTAAGCTGCGTGGAGCCGTAGGGAGTGTCCCCGATCACGGCGAAGCTGAAGGGGGTGGCGGCCGCGACCGTTTCCGCGGCGGCTGCGGTGAAGGTCAGGGACAGTGCGACGGCGGCCAGAGCGGAAACGAGCTTGAGCTTCACCGTTATCTCCTCGCATTACGACAGCTACGCCTGGAGCCCGTTCCTGCCGCAACCACTGTTCGGGGGCCACAGATCCGTGTGCCGGTAGCCGCTCCAAACCGTCTCGGGTCCCGAAAGGCTACAAGTGGGGCATCCGGTTGTCCAGCACATCCCCACTGTGAATCCGCACCGTGATCCGCACGGCTAAGCCGCGCTGAGGATCCGCAGCGGCGCTGCGGACTGACCGGCCTGACCGGGCGGCCGGGCGGCCGGAGGTCCACGACCAAGTAGGTCCGGGGCTTTCCGGGCGGTCCGTACCCGCCCATTAAGGGCCGCCCCAGTAGTCCGGGCCAATTACGCAGTGAGACGGCCGGAAAAGACGCGTACTGCTTACTCGCCTTCCCGGACGGAGGCTCTCCTAGGTTTGATACATCCAGTCAGCAAACAACTATCGGTACTAAGAAGGCCTCGACGATGCGCTCTTCGGAAATCACCTCCGTGACGGGTCTTTCCAGCTTTTCCTGGCAGGTGCCTGCGCGCTGCGGCCACCGTGTCCCGGCCGGCGGTCCGGCCGCGGCCGACGGGAAGACCTCCCTGGTGGGGCCGCGTCCGCCGCTGCAGCGGGAGGTGGAGGCGTACAAGTCCCGGGTGCACCGCAGGCTGTACATCAAACCGGGCCTGACCGGCATGTGGCAGTTCAACGGCCGGTCGAAACTCAGCTGGCAGGACAGCGTCCGCCTCGATGTGTTCTACGTAGAAAACTGGTCTCTCGCCGGCGACATCACCATCCTGTGGCGCACAGCCAGGATGATGAAGAAGCCAGTCGGCGCCTACTAAAACGGGGGAATCATGCTATTGCTCAAACGAGAGCGTGTCATCAACGCCAAACTGTCGGATGCCGAGCTGGCCGCGGCGCTGGCTGAAGGGGCCGGCGTCATCCTCAGGACCCTGCAGGGCCGGGCCGCCACTTCGGGCGCCAGCTCGCTGGGCGCGGAGGGGGACAGCCGCTCCCAGGAATTCCTGAAGAAAATGCTGCTCCGCAGCCGGCCACAGGACCAAGTGCTCTCGGAGGAGGCGCCGGACCAGCTCTCGCGCCTGCGGGCCGAGCGGGTCTGGATCATTGACCCGTTGGACGGGACCCGGGAATTTTCCGAAGGCCGCCCTGATTGGGCCGTGCACGTGGCCCTGTGGCAGGCAGGGGAACTGGTGGCCGGCGCGGTGGCGCTTCCCCGGCTGGACATGGTACTGACGGGAGAGGACGCGGGCGAGCCCGCCGCCCCCCATACCGGTCTGAGAATGGCCGTGTCACGGAGCAGGGCCCCGGAAATTGCCGGTTCTGTGGCCACGGAAATCGGCGCCACCCTGATTCCGATGGGCTCTGCCGGATTCAAAACGTGCGCCGTCGCCAGCGGCGAAGTCGACATCTACCTGCACGACGGCGGCCAGTATGAGTGGGATTCCGCCGCTCCCGTCGTCGTCGCCCGGGGCGCGGGGCTGCACGTGAGCCGCCTTGACGGCTCGGCTCCGCGGTACAACCAGGAAAACCCCTACCTCCCGGACCTGCTGGTCTGCCGACCGGACCTGAGCGCGACGGTGCTGGCAGCCATCGGCAATGCCAGGCGGCAGCGCCCCCTGACGGAAGGACACTCCGGTGAGTGACGTGACCGAAAGCCCCCGACGTATCCTCTCCCAGCTTGAGGTTCTTGAATCCGAAGCCATCTATATTCTGCGCGAAGTGGTGGCGGAGATCGAGCATCCGGCCTTGATGTTTTCCGGCGGCAAGGATTCCATCGTCATGCTGCACCTGGCGCGGAAGGCGTTCGCCCCGGCCCGTGTCCCGTTTCCCGTGCTCCATATCGATACCGGCCACAACTTCCCGGAGGTACTTGAACTCCGGGACCGCATGGTGGCACGGTACGGGCTGAACCTGGTGGTCGGATCCGTCCAGGACGCCATTGACCGCGGGATGGTCCGGGAGGAGCCGAACGGCTCACGGAACAGGATACAGACCCCGGTGCTGCTGGAAACGGCGGAGAAGAACGGCTTTACCGCGCTGCTGGGCGGTGCACGCAGGGACGAGGAAAAGGCCCGGGCCAAGGAGCGCATTTTCTCCTTCCGGGACGAGTTCGGCCAGTGGGACCCCAAGAAGCAGCGACCCGAGCTGTGGAACCTGTTCAATGCCAAGGTCCACCTGGGCGAGAGCATCCGGGTCTTTCCGCTGTCCAACTGGACCGAGCTCGATATCTGGGAGTACATCGCTGCCGAAAGCATCGAGGTGCCCTCCATCTACTACGCCCACCAGCGCGAAGTCTTCGAACGCAACGGCATGCTGTTCGCCGCCAACGAGCTCTGCCGGCCCACCGCCACCGAAGCGACGTTCATCGAATCGGTGCGCTACCGCACAGTGGGGGACGCCACCCTGACCGCCGCCGTCCGGTCCCATGCCGACTCCGTGCAGCTGGTCCTCGAGGAGGTCGCTGCCTCGCGCATCACCGAACGCGGGGCGACCCGCGGGGATGACCGGGTCAGCGAAGCTGCGATGGAAGACCGAAAGAAAGAAGGCTACTTCTGATGGACCTGCTGCGATTTGCCACTGCCGGTTCGGTCGACGACGGCAAGAGCACCCTGATCGGACGCCTGCTGTACGACTCCAAGTCCATCTTCAGTGACCAGCTGGAAGGAGTCGAACGGGCCAGCCGCGAAATGGGCTCGGAATACACGGAGCTGTCGCTGCTGACGGATGGGCTGCGCGCCGAGCGGGAACAGGGGATAACCATCGACGTCGCTTACCGGTATTTCGCGACCCCTTCGCGGAAATTCATCATTGCGGACACCCCGGGCCACATCCAGTACACCCGGAACATGGTGACGGGAGCATCCACTGCGGACCTGGCGATCGTGCTGGTTGACGCCCGCAAGGGCCTCGTTGAGCAGAGCCGCCGCCACGCCTTCCTCGTTTCCCTGCTCCAGGTTCCCCACCTTGTACTGGCCGTCAACAAGATGGACCTGGTGGGCTACTCGCGGCAGGTTTATGAGGACATCCGCCGCGAATTCACGGAATTTGCGGCAAAGCTGCAGATTGCGGATCTGACGGTCATGCCCGTGTCCGCCCTGCACGGGGACAACGTGGTGGAGCGTTCGCAGAACATGCCGTGGTACGAGGGCGGGTCACTGCTCAATCATCTGGAGAACGTCTACATTGCCAGCGACAGGAACCTGGTGGACGGGCGGTTCCCCGTCCAGTACGTCATCCGGCCGCACACCAGCGAGCACCACGACTACCGCGGCTATGCCGGCAAGATCGCCGGCGGAGTGATGCGGACCGGGGACGACGTGATTGTGCTGCCAAGCGGGCTGCCCAGCCGCATTGCGTCCATCGAAACCGCCGATGGCCCGGTGGATGAGGCGTTTGCGCCGATGTCTGTAACAGTGCGGCTCGAGGACGACATCGACATTTCGCGGGGGGACATGATCTGCCGCCCGCACAACCAGCCGACGGTGTCCCAGGACATCGACGCCATGGTTGCGTGGATGAGCGACGAGCCCCTCCGGCCTGGGCAGAAGCTGGCCCTCAAGCACACCACCCGCAACACCAGGGCCCTGGTGAAGTCCGTGCAGTACGAACTGAACGTCAACACCTTGCACCGGGACGAATCCGCGCCCGAACTTGCGCTCAATTCCATCGGCCGGGTCCGGCTGCGGACAACGACGCCGCTGCTGATGGACGAGTACCGGCGGAACCGTGAAACGGGCGGATTTGTACTGATCGACGAAAACACCCACAGCACCGTCGGCGCCGGAATGATCATCTGAAGCCACCGGAGCCACCGGCCGGTGCCACCACGCGTCACATAATGGGGAGGATCAAGAGCGATGAGGTTAGAGCGAGTTTTTCGGGGCGGTCCGCCCGCTGCAGCACCGGGCCGGGAGCGGATCCTGCTGGTCGGTTCCAGCGGCGGTCACCTGGCGCAGCTGATGTCGCTGCGGCCCTGGTGGTCCGCGCATGAGCGGGCGTGGGTCACCTTTCCCACCGAGGATGCGAAGTCGAACCTCGAGGCGGAGTCGGACGTGTCGTGGGCGTACTCGCCCACGACACGCAATATTCCCAATCTGCTGCGGAACGCCAGACTCGCCTATCTTGTGATCCGGCGGTTTCGTCCCACAGTGGTCGTCTCCACCGGCGCCGGCAGCGCGTTCCCCTTTTTCGTCACCGCCCGCGCCTTGGGCATCGCAACGGTGTACATCGAGGTCTTCGACCGGGTTGAGAGCCCCACCCTGACCGGCCGGCTGTGCCGGCCCTTCTCCGACCTCATGCTTGTCCAGTGGCGTGACCAACTCGGCCTGTACCGGGATGCGCAGCTGCTGGGAAGACTCCTGTGATGAGCAGAGCATCCAGAACAATAACGGTACTGGTGGGAACCGACTGCCATCCGTTCAAGCGAATCATCGACTGGGCCGACAAGTGGGCCCAGTCGAATCCGTCGGACCGGGTGATTGTTCAGCACGGCCACAGCGCACCGCCCCGCATTGCCGCCGGTCGGGACTTCGTCTCGCCCAAGGAGCTGGCCACCCTGCTGGAGGCTAGTGACATCGTCATTCTTCACGGTGGCCCCGCCACGATTTCAGAGGCGCGAAAGGCCGGTCACCTCCCGTTGGTGTTCCCCCGGGATCCGCAGTACGGGGAACACGTCGATGACCATCAGCAACGGTTTACGCGCTGGTCCGCCAAGAGGGGGCTGGCCTTTTGCGTGGAGTCGGCGCAGGAACTGGACGCCCACGTGGCCGCGTCGGCGGAGAACGAGGCGGGAACCCGCCTCCTGATAGAGGCCGAGACTTTCGGCGCCGACGAGGCCGCACAGAAGCTGGCCGCATTGCTGCACAAGCGCCGAACCTCGACGAACCGCGCCTCCGTCGGAGCGCCCCTGGTGCTGTATATTGCTGCCCCTTCCGGCTCCGCAAAGACGTTGCTGGCATCCGTCCGGTCCCGGACCTCGGTAGCTGTGCTGGGCAATACAAGCCGGCTCTGGCAACGAGGCGTCGTCGACAACGAGAACTGCAGCTGTAATGTCCCGTTCCATGAGTGCGAATTCTGGCGTGCCGTCGGCAAGTCCGCTTTTGGCGGCTGGGACGAAGTCGACGTCCGCGGTCTCACCGTCCGGGCCGACGCCGCTGGACCGCGGGTGTTCATGCCGGGGTCGGCCGCCCGGACGCGGGACGCTCGGCAGCAGCTGGCCTGGTACAGCGGGTACTATCAGGCGGTCTACGCGGCGGCGAGGGACGTATCAGGTGCCGACGTCCTCGTCGACTCCGGCCAGGACCCTATGCTGGCCTCCGCTTTGAGCTGCAACCGTGAGATTGACCTGCGGTTCCTTGAGGTGGCCGCGGCTCCCGCGTTCTGGCCCACGGTGTGGAATGCGGCCGCGGAAGCCGGGCCCTCCCGGCTGAGCGCTATCCGGGCCGCCCGGGCAATGGTCCGCCACCACATCCCCCGGGTCAGTCTGCCGCCCTCGGCCGTTGGCGATAAGCAAGTCGTGGCCTGGGCCTGGAGCGAATTGGGGCTGCCCGGTGACGGCCTCGGCGACGGCGTCGAGGACGGTTTGACCGCTTTGACCGGCCTGCCTGGCCTGGCTGGCCTGGCCGATAGGGCAAGTCGGGCCATGAGCACGGGTACTGGTACGGATCACGCAATGGCTGTTCCTCGCTCCGCGACTGCCCCTCGCGCCGGCCGTGGATCCGGCACCGTTGCAAGGACCGGAACGGGGGCCGCGTCCGGCAGGCCGGCCAGGTCCGGCAGCGGTGCTGGCTTCGGTACCGGTGCCGGAAAGGTGAGGATAGGGTGGTGATCGCCATGGACCGGGTCACGGCCATTATTGCCACCAGGGACCGCCCTGAGATGCTGCGTCAGGCGATCAGCGCCGTAATGGCGCAAACGTACGCCGGTTTCCTGGAAGTCCTGGTGGTTTTCGACCAATCGGCGCCCGACTACTCCCTTGCCACCGAAACAGCATCCCGGAGCGTGCGTGTTCTGGCCAATGGCCGGAAGCCGGGATTGGCCGGTGCGCGCAACAGCGGCATTGAGGCAGCAACGGGGGAGTTCATCGCCTTTTGTGACGACGACGATCTTTGGCTGCCGCATAAGGTCGAGGCGCAAGTGCAGGTGCTGGCGGACAATCCGGGCACCGAGTTTGTGACTTGCGATATTTCCGTCTCCTATGACGGGCAGTCCCACGACCGGCCGCTGGAAAAGTCGTGGATCAGTTTTGCCGATCTGCTGCGCGACCGCCACACGGAACTCCATCCCTCGACGTTCCTGATGCGCCGGTCCGCCGTCCTGGACGGGTTCGGTCTGGTGGACGAGGACGTCCCGGGAGGGTTCGGCGAAGATTACGAGTATCTCCTGAGGGTCTCGCGCCGGCGGCCCATCGCCCACGTCCGTCGGGTTTCGGCCGTCGTCAGGTGGGGGAGCCAGTCCTTTTTCTTCCGCCGCTGGCAAACGATGTGTGACGGTCTGTCGTGGATCCTGGATAAGTACCCCGAATTCGACACGGTTCCTGCGGGATCTGCCCGGATCAGGGGCCAGCTGGCGTTCGCCCACGCGGCCATGGGTGAGCGGGGAAAGGCCTTGCGCTGGGCAGCATCGGCTGCCCAGCGCAATCCCCTTGAACTGCGCGTGCCCCTGGCCGCCGCCGTCGCGTGCGGGCTTGTGAGTCCGGCACGCGTGATGGAGGCACTTCACAAACGGGGCCGCGGCATCTAGTGGCGGGGCCTGCCGGTCAGCCGCTCACCAGCTTCCGCCAGGCCGCGGCCGAAGGCGCGTCCGTCAGGCGGTAGTCGCCGATCTGGACCGCGGAGTCCCAATACGCCACGAAGAGGGCATTGTTGTCCTTCAGGTACTTGCCGACCTTGGTAAGCCACGCACCACGTCCCGCCCCGCTGGGGTCCGAGGGAATGAGCCGGCTTCCCGTCTCTGCAATGCCGAAGGGCTTCCCCGCCGCCTTGGAGACCGCGACAACGCCTCCGTAGATATTGGCCGGATCCGGGTAGGTCGAAGGACCGGCAACGCTCCCGGAGTCGTTATAGGGGTCCCATCCCAGAACGTCGATGTAGCCGTCGCCCGGGTAGTAGTCCTTCCAGTTCAACTTCGAGGCCGGGTTCACGGTCCATCCCATGAGGATCAGGGTGGAGTGCAGATGCTGGTTGTTGGCCTGGGCTTCCAGCCGCACAATGTGCTGCCAGGCCGCGCGGTAGGCGGCGGCAGTGTAACTTCCCTTGGCGATTTCAGCCTCGGGTTCGTGGACGTACGACCAATACGTTTCCTGGTCGCGCGGGGCCGCCTTGAACCAGGCCAGCAGGGCCGCGTCATACTTGCCCGCCATCACGTCCGCCGGCAGCGGGCGGAACGATAACACCAGGGATTTGCCCTTCATGGTGCTCAGCGAGGACCAGCTGGACGGAACGGTGTTGTCGAAGAGCCTGACCGTGCCCAAGGAACCAAATCTGGCCTCCTCCCGCGCCAGGGCCTGGTCACGGGTTCCGCCGGAGCTCGACAGTCCCAGGCTGGAACCGAAGACGGTATTACCCGGTGCGGGAGTCGGGGCCGTCGGCGGCACCGGGGTGGGAGCCGGCGGAGGAGTCGGAGTGACCGGAGGCGGGGTGGGAGTCGGAGTGACCGGAGGCGGGGTGGGAGCCGGGGCGCCAGCAGGGATCACCTGCATGGAGATGTCATCCATCCGGAACGACTGGCTCGGCTTCAGGCCCCATGCCAGGACGTTCAGGTCCATCGACGAGCCGCTGTAAGCGACGGTGACGTTGAAGGCGATTTTCGTCCATTCCTTCGTCGTCAGATAGAAGGACGATCCGGTGAGCGGGACACTGCCCTGTTCCTCACGGACACGCACTTGGCCCGAGATACCAGGGGTGTCGGTGCGGACCCATGCGCTGACGGCGTACCGCGTTCCGGCCGTGGTGGACTTGACCGTATTAATACTGTCGTTCAGAACAGCGGTCTGGCTGGTCTTGGTTGTTAGCGCGACGGCATGCGCGCCGCTGTGTCCGCCACTGACAACGGCAAGCTGCTGGTTGCTGCTGTCATTGGTCCGCCAGCCCGTGGTGCCATTCTCAAAACCGCCGTTAACCACCAGCTCTGCCGTGCTGGCCTGAACGGCGGGAGCGCCAACCGTGGCCAGCCCCAAAGCGATGGCCAAGGAGGCGCCCCCGGCGGCAAATACCCGGCGGCCCCGGGTCCGCGGGGCGGGGCCGGTTAGCGTTGTTCCATTGCTGAGGTTCGAATTGTCTGGGTTGTCCGTCAATCCATTCATAAAGTTACTCCTGGGCCCGGAGGCCGTTGATCACGATGCACAGTGAGACCCGGCTGCGATCAGGATTTCTAAATCAGGCCAAGGCGGCCCTGTTGACAAAAAGAGACATTACAACACTTTTGTAACGAATTCCCCTCAGAGTGGCCCGCAGTTTGAGTTCGTGGTGCGACGGAAGGCATCCGCGCCCGAGGAAACCGGGTCCAGACCGCCAGCGGTGGTACAGCGCATTCCTGCCCCGTTGCCCTGTATCACTGAGTCAATTTCGTGCACAATGGGACCACGTGCCGCAGACGGCAGCGTGGGGGGAACCGGCGGAGGGACTGATTATGCGCAACCCATTGCGGGGACAACGCATTGTGAGCGGTAGGGGCACGTCACGGTTGGATACTCTGGTGGAGCAACTCTGGTGTCTGCCCGTCGCTGCCGGCCAGGTCCGTGTTGTCCTCAATCCCTCTGCCGACAATGAGTGGCGCGAGCTGGAATCGTACTGGGTTCTTCCCTCCGCTTCCCGGGCGCGGCTGCTGATCCCGCTGGCCACCCCGCGGGTCACGGCGGCCAGCTTGCTCCAGTACCGGTCGCTGCGCCGCGGCAAAGTCAACACGGCACGCATTCTGCTGGGATCATTGGCCCGGTTGGGGCTCCGGCCGGTCCTGCACAGACTCTCCGTGCAGGAAAGAGTGGGTGCGGAGCGCGCGCAGGAAGCGATGCCGCTTGCAGCCGTGGCGGCCAGCCTGCGGGGCAGAGGCACGAGGGGAAACGGCGGCCCGGACTCCGACGCTGACGGGCCAGGACTGTTCGCCTCGATCGGTATCCGGGACGGGGATAACCGCAAGCCGACACTGCAGCTGGTGGATGGCGCGGGGAGGCCGGCGGGGTATGCAAAGCTGGCTTGGAATGAGAGCAGCAGCGAGCTTGTCCGGACCGAAATCGCAGCGTTGCGGGCCGTCGGCGCCTCCACCGGTCCGGTGCGTGCCCCCGTTCTGCTCGCCGTAGGAAGCCAGAGGGAGTTTCCGTATCTGGTGACGGAGCCCCTGCCCCTGGATGTGCGCGCCGTGCGGGGCAGTGTCAAAGGCCCCACGCCCCAGGAGCTCTTTGCCCTGTGCCCCGTCAGCAGGGTGGGCGCGCTGTCCGCCACCGAACATTTCCAGGCATTGGGCCACCGGCTGGCTGCCCTGGACCCGGCATCGGAGCCGGCGCTGGCGCAGGCGCTGGCCCGTCTGGCCGAGCTGCTGCGCACCCGGGATACGGTTCTGCCGGTGGCCGACCGCTGGCACGGTGACCTCGTTCCGTGGAACACCGCGAGGGATTCCAGCGGGCGCCTGTGGTGCTGGGACTGGGAGTCCTGCGAACCCGATGCGGTGGCAGGCCTCGACGCGGTGCACTGGATGTTCAGCGTCAGGCGCGAACGCGGCGAGGGGCCGATGGCAGCGAACCTGCTCCAGGCCGTCGACGACGCCGGGCCGTTTTTCGAGGCAGCAGGGGTACCCCGGGAGGCCTGGCCGGTGCTTGCGGGCGTCTACGCAATGGTGGTAGCCGAACGGGCGTGGACGTTGGCTGTCCACAACGGGGGCTGGGCGTCGTCATGGATCTCTGTGCCGGAGCTGGTTGGCATGATCGACGCCGCCCAAGGCCTCCTTGACGGACAGGGCACGCTGGAGGAATCGCCTGCCGGCCCGGCAGCGTCCGCTGCCCCCTCGGCCTGAGGAACCGCTCAAGTCCAGAGCGGTTCCCGCTGCAGATAGTCCGCCAGCTCCTTGTTGTGCGGGGCGTAGTAAGACGTGAGCTCTGCCCTGGCTGCCTCCGGCATCGTCGACCGGGCACTGGCATTAAACGTCTTGGTGGTCGGCAGGCCATACGGCGGGATGCCCAGGAAATCGCACACCCGGTTGAAGGCTCCCTGGACGTCGTCGTACATATCTTCGCTACGCAGGACCAGCAGCTGGCCCTCGGGAAATGCGCGATGCCAGTTCTGCAGCTGCGGCAGATAGACACCCCTGGCCCGGTAGGAGTAAAAGTCGTGGGCGGTGCTGTAGTACTGCGGGTCCGCCGCCATCTTCCCCGACTCACCCGCAAGCCGGGTGTCCTCGGCCGCAAGCGCCGCTTCGAAGCTGAGCGGCTCGACGCCGTTCTGGACCCGTTCCTGGTAATGCGAATAGGCGCGCTCCACGGGATCCCGCAGCAGCGCGATCGCCTTGATGTCCGGGGAAACGGCGCGGGCGTGCATCGCGATGCGGGAGTCCCACAGGTAGTACGGGGACGCCTCACCGCTGATCGGACGGTAACCCAGTTTCCGTGACAGTAGATTGCGGTACGCCTCGGTGTGGAAGTGCGAGCGGTACCAGAGCTCACCGCGCCCGCGCTCCTTGAAGAAATAATCCGTGCTCTTCTTACCCCGAACCTGCGGGAAAAGCCCCAGGACACCCGGGTGCATGAGCAGGTAGTTGTACAGCGATGTTGTGCCCCCGCGCTTGGTGCCGACGATCAGGAAATCCGGCGCGGGCCTGGCCCCCACGGTGCCCTTGGCGTAGGACCGGGTGACCAGGTCCCCGGCATCCTTCATCCACCTGGGTGCTGCGTCCTTGACGTCGATTAATCCGAGCATTGCCGATACCTCGCTGGTCTGGGAGTGGTTGGTCCGGGAAGGGGTGACTAGGCCGCGGCCGGGGCTTTGCTGCGCACGGTTCGGGGCAGCAGGGCAAGATCGTCCAGATGGAGCCGTTTTCTGTCCAGCCAGCACCATGTGGCAAGAGCGGCCACCGTGGCGCCCCCGGCTACAAACACGGCAGCCGTTGACTGTCCCATCAGCACCCGGGCCAGCACACTGACCGGGACAACGCAGGCGCCGGAGACAAACAGTGCATAGAGGACCTGCCGCGCGCCGAACTTAATGCCCAGGAAGATGCGGCTTTCCACGGAGGCCAGCACCGAGTCCAGCAGCAGGCTGAAGGCCCAGGATGCCGCCGCCCCCGTAATACCCCAGAGCGGTACCAGCCACAGATTCCCGATCACGTTCAGGGCCAGCACAATGACCTTGTTCGTGGCCATCCATCCGCTTCTTCCACTCATCATGAGCAGGGAGTCCACATTCCCGGCCATCAGCATCGTGATCGCGCCCACGCAGAGAATAACCAGTGCCGTGCTCCCGCTCCCGAAACCGGGGCCCAGCCAGCTAAGGACGGTTGGGGCGAAAATCATGAACAGGGCGTAGATCGGCGCCCCCAGCAGCACTATCCAGCTGACCGTGGTGGAGTACAGATCCTGAACCTGTCGCGTCTTGTTCTCGCTGAGCAGTGCACTGAACCGCGGCGAATTGACCATCCTCATCGCTGAAGAAACGATAAGCCCCGCGCTGACGAAGCGACTGGCAGCGCCGTAGATACCGGCGGGGCCGGCGCCGGCGATAAAGCCCACGAGCACCACGTCGAACCAGATGATCGACTGCTCCACACCCGAGGAGAACCAGCGGGGCAGCGCAAACTTCCAGATCTGGATATTGAGTTCACGGCCCGGCCAGAGCGTCCCACGCGCTCCCGTCCGTTCGTGCCGGTTGATGCGCCGCCATAAAACCATCAGAGCCGCCAGCATCGCGACGGCCGCGGGCGCGGCCCACGCGATGGACGCCAGCACCGGGAGCATGCCCAGGCCGAGGGCGCCCAGCCCAAGGGCCCCCAGGATCAGCAGCGGCCGCACAGCCGGCAGACCGATGTTACCGATGACCGCATACGGCACAATGTTTCCCAGGCCGCGGGTTGCGGCCAGTGCAACCACCATCACCGCAGCCGCAGGCAGGAACCAGCTTGCCCCCTGCACCGCCTGCACCAGCTGATGGCTGTCGGCGTCACGGCCGGCGCCGAGCCGGGGTGCCAGCACGGCCATCAGCAGTGCCAACAAACTTCCCACCACGGCGGTAGGAACCAGCAGGGCCATTGTGGCGCCCCGGACTTGGGACCGGTCCGAAATCAGGACGCGGGGAAGCACCCAGACAGCGGCGGTATCCATGCCGGCCTTCGCCAGGCCCAAGACGATGGTAAAGATCGCGATGGTCTGCAGCACGACGCCGGACCCGGCCTCTCCCAACGAGCGCGCAAGGATGAATGTCAGCGCAAATCCCATTACGGAGCTGATCGCCGCGCCCAAGATTCCGATAATGCCGCCCCGCGCTGCCTGCCGGCGTTCGGCATTGTGGGGGGAAGTCCCCCGCGCGATGCCCTGCTCCACCCCGGCTGCACTCACGATGACTTGAGGCTTCCGGCCTTGGCAGTTGAAGCCGAGAGGGATGCGTTGGAAACCGCGTCTGCCAGTTTTGCTTTGGAAATTGACTCCGCGAGTGATGCCTTCGGTACGGACTCGGGAGAGGCGGCCGCAGAGCGGCTCTTGGTTTGCCGGCGACGGCCCTCCTTCGTGGAGCCTTCCGGATCGAGGACCCTGCGCCCGGAGGGGACCAAGACCGTTCCTGCCAGTTGAGCCTCGACATCGTTCATCTCGGCGGCGTTCAGAGCCAGCGCATCGATCCGGGTCCGCAGGCATTCCCCGACGAGCAGAACGCAGTCGGAAAGACGCCCGGCAGCCAGACGGCTCGCATGCGGCGCTGCCGGCGGCAGAGCCAGAATGATCACTTGGCCCGATGCGCGTCCAATGAGTTCCCGACGTACCGCTTCAGTCACGAAGTCATCGGCGTCGAAGATGGTCCGTCCGCGTTGTGGCTGGAACACCGAGAGGGACTGGACGAGGGCGGACCTGAATACGCGGCCATCGGCTCCTGCAGCCTGGCTGTGCAGCTGCAGTCCAGCCGTCAGGACCCTCATTTGTTCGTCTGAGGCCCCCATCAGGATCAATTGAACGCGGGTTCCGGCCTCAGCCAGCACGACGGCCAGGTTGGCAGCCACATCTGAGGGCTGGGAATGTTGAGTCTCATCTATAACTGTCAGGGTGCGCAGCCGGATGTTTGAGCTGGCCAATAGCCGTTCGCGCACCACCCTGAACTGGTCCAGGTCCGTCCCCGCGGCAGGCACCGTGGTCCGGGTAGCGCTGAACCGGACCAGGAGGGGCCCCGCGCCCGCCCCGCGCACGTCGTACCAGTCCCGGACGCGCCGGTCAAGCATATTGATGGCGAAAGCAAGCACCAGGCCCACCACGAAGGCTGCCAGCGAGCCGGTGAGCATCACCGTCACCGGCTGGGGGCGATAGCTCACCTCGTTCTGTGCTGCCGGGTTCAGCACCGTACCGCCGCTCGTGTCGATCAGGGACAGCTGGTTCAGCTGGGACTGGACACTCCCGATCTGGCTGAGGATTGAGGGTGCACCGCCTCCGGCCTGCGGAAGGGCTTTCTGCAGGCCTGAGAGCTGCTGCTGAAGCTGGTCCTGGAGCTTGGACTTTCGATCCTCGGCCTGCCCTTGGCGATAGGAGAGGTACGAGTTGGCAAGCGCGTCCGCGCCGTCCCTGGCGTTCTGCGCCGTGCTCGAAGTGTAGGAAATTGCCATCGTCGTACCGTTGGCCAACGTTGTGACATTCACCCCGGCCCGGAGCGCTTCCACGGAATCGCCATGGACCAAGCTAGCCGCGGCGGACTGTGCCACCACAAAGGAGCTTGCCAGCTGCTGTTCCGTGGAGGCGTCAAGCAGCGACGAGCTCGCTTTGGCGGGGTTAAAAGGATCAGTGGTGATGACGTTGAGGTTGACGACGGTGGACGCTGTCACGGAGGTCGGCGTCATGCCCAGATAGGCCGCGGCGGCGCTGATCCCCAGGATGGTGACCAGTGCAATCGTTTTCCATTGCCGCCGCAAAACTACTGCGTAGTGTCCGAGTCCGACGGAAGAGTTCTCGTCCATTTGTTCCTCAATCTGCCGACGGATCGCCGGCAATATGCCCACAACGGGAGACCTGATTCAGCGCCGGGCCGGGGCTGATGGCACGATGATATATTCCGGCCGACCGGGGGGTATATAGGTATTTGTGCGCAGGTATTAGGTAGGAACTACTCGTTGCCCATCAATGTGCCGGTTGTCATACTGAACGCCGATAGCCAACCCAGCCCGATACCATCTTAAAAGGACGCCAGGCATGATCACGGACCTCCCAGCCAGAGCAGCCGGCGTCGCGGCACCGCCCAGAGCTTCTGTGCAACGCCTTGAGGGGGAACGAACCGGGGCCACCGCTGAGTTACCGCGCTGGCCCTTCGCAATCATTTTCCTGGGCTACCCCATCTGGTGGCTCGCGGGCCTCAGCGACCTCATTTGGATCGGCGTCGGCGGAATCATGTTCCTGTACCTGGTGCGGTTCCGTTCGGCGAGGGTGCCGAAGGGATTTTCGGTGTGGGTGCTCTTCCTCCTCTGGATGACGTGTTCGTTCATCGCTATCGATTCACCGGACCGCATGTTCGGATTTGTTTACCGGCTGCTGATTTATCTGGCGCTGACTGTCATTTTCGTCTACGTCTATAACGCCAAAACACATCTGAAGGTGCAGTACGTTCTGGGCTGCCTGACGGTGTTCTGGGCCGTGGTGGTGGTCGGCGGCTATCTGGGACTCCTTTTTCCCTCTGTGGTGATCCACACCCCGCTGAGCTACGTTCTGCCGCAATCCCTGATGCGGAACGAGCTGGTGAACCAGATGGCCATCCGGCGGCTGACACAGTTCAATCCCACCGCATGGAGCTACATCGATCCGCGGCCCAGCGCGCCCTTCCTTTACACGAACAACTGGGGCGCCGCATATTCTTTGCTCCTGCCGCTGGTGGTGGGGTACCTCTGGCAGATCCGCAGGAGCCGCCGCTTTTGGCTGGTGCTTGCGGCTATTCCGGTCTCCTTTGTGCCGGCCTTTCTGACCCTTAACCGAGGCATGTTCCTAGGTCTTGGCATCGCGCTCCTCTACGCCGCCATGCGGATGGCCCTGGCCGGAAACCGGAAAGGCTTGGGTGCACTTCTGGGCCTGGGCATACTGGTTGCGATCAGCGTCCAGGTCCTTCCCGTCACCGAACGCCTGCAGAACCGGCTTGGGGTCAGCAGCACTACAGTGGACCGGGAATCCCTCTACACCGAGGCCCTGAACGAAACCCTGAAGTCACCCATTTTTGGCTTCGGGGCGCCCCGACCGTCTGTCACCATCGGCGCGCCGTCGGTGGGAACCCAGGGACAGATCTGGATGGTGCTCTACTCCCACGGGTTCCTTGGAGCAGGGTTTTTTCTACTGACGTTCGCCGTCATGTTCTTCTACACGCTGCGGCTCTCGGACCCGGTCGGCCTGGCCTGCAATACCGTCCTGCTGGTGTCGATGGTGGAGGTCTTCTACTACGGCATGCTCGCGTCGGGCCTGGCGCTTATGCTGATCGCAGGGTCCATCGGCCTGCAAAAGGCAGCCAGCCAGAAACGGCGGCTGCGGACACCGATGTTCGCATAGACCTAGAGAGCGCGCCCCGCAACGATATCCAAGCAAACCGCCCGGGCTCGGTTCCAGTGTGCGCGTCTACCACGGGGTCGCCGTCGTCATCAATGACCGGACCCTCATCGGCGACAACGTTGGCATCCGGCGATGGGGAATCCGTCAGTGCTGCGGCCGCCGCTGACTGATTCGGCGGACACAAACTCCGCCTGAGCGGCCGAACGCCGTCCCCGCCTACCGGGTGGCGCTATACACGTCGGTGCCGAAGTGATTCAATCCGGAAACCCCCGCCATGCCCAGATGCGGCAGGGCGAACGTATCCTCGATGCTGGCGAGCAGGCTGTAGTGGTTGTAGAGGGTATCCGATGAGGTGTTGGGACGCACAAACGGGGAGATCACCAGCGCTCCCACCTTGGCTCCTCCCGGGCCGAAAATGGCCTGCAGGGGAGCGCCCGGATCGACACTCTGTGTCAGCTCCTTGTCACCCTCATCGAAGGTGATGATCAGCATTCCGTCGGCCATGAAGGCAGGGGAGGACGTGATTGCCGGAACCCACTTTTTCAGCCACGCATCCGCGGTGGGAAGGCCGCCTGCCGTCCCGTCGATGCAGGGGGCGTCGTGCCCGTCATTACAGGTGTTGGGCGTGATGTAGGACAAATTAGGGGTGGTTTCCACCGCTTTCAGATCGGCGGTCAGCCCGGACAGGTCCACGACATTCTTGGCACAGTCCGGGGACGCGGTGATTGCCGCGAAGTAGACGAACGGATTGTGCCGTGTGCCGTACTGGTCGCCGATCCTGGGCGCCTTGGTGGCGTCGTCGGCGTCCAGCTTGGGGTGGCGGCACGCGGTGCCCATATCCTCCATGTAGCCCTTCCACGTCAGCCCCGCCGAATTCAGCTGCCCCGGGAGGGTGGGCACAGTGTCCGGGTAGACGCAGCCGTAGCCGGCTAGCTGGCCATTGGCCGCCGTGCCGGTCTGGGTGAAGTGGTGGTAAACGGCGCAATCGTTCATGGTCTTGGGGTTGGGACCCTGGCCGGAGATCTGCGCAATGTAGTTCGGTAGGGAACTGGACGCCACGGCGTAGTAGTCCGTCAGCAGAACGCCCTGTTGCCGCAGCGTCTGGGACAGGTACGGGGCCTGCGAGGCGGCGCCCCATGCCCGGTCGTAGCTGGTGTTTTCCAGGTTGATGACAAACACGTGTGCCGGTTTGGACGGCGCCGGGACAGCGGCGGGGGCCCCGCACCCCGCCAGGAGGGATGCCAGGGCCAACGCCGCCATGCCCGCAAGTGCCCTGACGGCGACCGCTGTGGGCGGCAACGTCGATTCGCCCGGGTGCCTGCGGATGGTTCGGGCGGAGGTACTGCGGTGCGGCCTCATATGGTTTCCATTCCCTCGGTCAGCTGATGCGGCGGCTTGCTGCCTCTACAACTAGCACCAGCGTCCGGACGGGTCCATAGGTAGTCCCGCCTCCCGACGAGAACACCGTCCCGAAGAGGTCGCCGGAGAAAGGCGTCCATCGTGGCCCTGGCAGCGTCGTGCCTCAGGCTGCCCGCTCCTTTTGGCAGCGTCCACGCAGCGTCCACGTAGCGTCACCCGGGGGGCAAGCAGTGCCGCAGATTAAACGGGTAGCGACGGACGGGATTCGGGTAGCCGGATGCCCTGCTCGGCCCTACTTTTCGCGGGGTCGCCGACATACTCTTGCTTCACTCTTCGGCTCTGAGGAGTGTCCGGTCTTCGAGAATGCGCCTATTCCTGGCGCATTCCGGTCTCTTTTTAAGGGGGCTCCCTGTGTCGAGGGCGCGTGTAGTTTCAAAAATAGTTGGCCCACTGGCCATCGCTTCAATCGTGTTCTCGGCGCTGGTGGCCAATCCGTCACCGGCCTCGGCGGCACCGGTGGTGGTGCGGAACGGCTCGTCGGCAGCGACGGCCGCTGCCTCCTGCTGGGAGATCAAGCAGGACACCCCCGCAGCCGCGGACGGCACCTATTGGCTGCTGACGCCGGCCATGGATGCCCCCGCGCAGTTCTACTGCGATATGACCACCGACGGCGGCGGCTGGGTCCTGATCGGCAAGGGCCGGGAGGGCTGGGTTGTCAACAACAACGGCAAAGGCTCGGCGTCGGCGCTGCGCACCGCAGGACTGAGCCCCATGTCAGGTACGACGACCCAGTACTCGGCCACTGTGGTGGAGGGCCTGCTCAATGGCGGACGCCCGGATGCCCTGCCCGACGGCATCCGGCTCAAGCGGGCGACGAATGCGGACGGAACGCAGTGGCAGGAGTCCCGCTTCAATACGAACAAAGAGGACCGCTGGGTCTGGACGTTCAGCGCGGAGCACCAGGTGGCCTGGTACTCCTTCGACGGCGTGCGCGGAGGCGGAGGGCTTACGTCCAACTTCGGGGCCAACGACGCCTACCAGCGGATTAACACGAATACGCTGACGGACAAGACACAGGGTTACACCCAGGGATTCTCCTACGGCACAACGGTCGCCGGCACCAGCAGCAGCACCAGCTACCTCTGGTCGTCGGCCGACGGGCTGGGCTCCGCCCGTCCCTACACGGAAATGTATCTCCGCCCCCAATTCACCTCCCTGGACGCGGGGTTCACGCGCGTCGGTGACGGGGGCAGCACCGCGAAAACGAATGTCCCGGTTGCGGCGTCCCTGGCGCTGGACAGCCCGTGGGGCCTGGCCGATCCGGTGACCCCGAAACGCGAAGGGGACGTGCTGTCGCAGGCGTTCGTCCAGAGCGGCAACACGATGTACGTGGGCGGCAACTTCACCGCCGTCCAGCGGGCGGCCAATTCCACCGGGGCGGACAAGGTCTCCCAGGCCTTCCTGGCGGCCTTCGACGTCAATACCGGCCAGCTGCTGCCCGGATTCGCGCCGAAGCTTGACAGTTCGGTGATGTCCCTTGCAGTCCTGCCCAACGGCAGCATCGTGGCCGGCGGCACATTCACCACGGCGAACGGCGCGCCCTCACCCTCGCTCGTGGCACTGAACCCCACAACAGGCGCGACGGCGACCAACTGGTCCGCTGCGGTGGAGGACCACATCACCGGGGACGTCATGAGGGTGACGGATCTGGCCGTCAAGGGGAACTGGCTCTACCTGGGAGGTGCCTTCACCCACCTCAGAGGCGGAAGCCAGGCAACCACAGCCACCTACGCCCGGGACCTGGGCCGCGTGTCCGTGGCCGACGGCACACCGGGCCAGGGCTGGAACCCCAACATGGACGGGACAGTCATGGGCATCTCTCCCTCCGCGGACGGAAGCCGGGTCTATGCCGCGGGTTTCTTCTCCAACGCCGGCGCGGTGACGGCGCACAGGGCTGCCGCTGTGCAGACCATTGCCGGCGCCCCACTGGCCACCCCGGACTGGAACCCGGTCTGGAGCAACTCCAACGATTACCAGCAGACCGTAGGGGCCATCGGTGACCGCGTCTGGGTTGGCGGGTCCGAGCACGGGCTCTTCAGCTTTTCCCCCTCAACGTTTGAAAAACTGTCCGGAAATATCGGCAAGAACCACGGTGATTTCCAGACGATGACCGCCAGCCAGACCGGCATTCTTTATGCAGGCTCGCACGGCCATGACTGGAACTATTCCAACGCCTTCACCTGGCCGGACGTCGGAACAGGCTGGACCGAGGCCGACTCCTTTAACTTCATCGGGGCGTGGGACGCGGGGACCGGCCAGATCGTCCCAACGTTCACCCCCACCATGTCCTGGCCCAGCGGCAACGCGCAGGGCGTGTGGGCCTCCGTGGTGGACAGCAACGGCACCTTATGGGCGGGAGGAGACATGGTGACCGCGGCAACGCGTACGGCGGTGTCAAAGTGGGCGGGAGGAATGGCCCGATTCCCGCAGACCGACGCGACCGCCCCCACCACCCCGGCGTCGGTGACGCCGTCGTCGGACGGACCGACTACGGTGAAGCTGACATGGGGCGCCAGTACGGACAACAGCGGCAGCGTTTCCTACCAGATCCTGCGTAACGACCGTGTGGTGGCCACCACCGCCGGGACGAGCATCACCGTCCCGAAGGGCGGGGAGAACCGCTTCTTCGTGCGGGCGGTGGACGCCGCCGGGAACCTTTCGGCCAGCTCGCCGGCAGTGGTCACCAGCGGTGGAAATCCTGCGCCCGTGGCCGCCTTCACTTCCGCCGTCGACGGCTGGACCGAGACTTTTGACGCCTCGGGTTCAACGGACAACGGGAGCATCGCCGACTATGCCTGGAACTTCGGTGACGGCACCACCGGATCCGGGGCCACCGCCAGCCACACGTACGCCAAGGCCGGCACGTACCAGGTCCATCTGGTCGTCACCGACAACGGCGGCGAACGAGCGGGCCTGATGAAAACGCTGACGATTGTGCAGCCTGCCCCGAAGGATGCCTACGGAGCTGCCGTTTACGGTGAGAATCCCACGCTGTATTACCGGTTGGGTGATGGCAGCGGCGGCACCGCGGCGGATTCGAGCACCTCGGACAGCCCGGGAACCTATTCGGGCGGCGTGACCCTCGGCTCCGCCGGGGAGCTGCCGGGCGCGCCGGACACCGCCGCCACCTTTGACGGCACATCCGGCCTGGTGGCCAGCCAAAAGAGCTACGACAACCCCGCCACGTACTCACTGGAGCTGTGGTTCAACACGACCACCACCCAGGGCGGCAAGCTGATCGGCTTCGGGGACCAGGCAACCGGAACCTCCAACAACTATGACCGGCATGTGTACATGCAAGACGACGGCCGGCTGGTGTTCGGCACCTGGACCGGCCAGCCGAACACAATTACCAGCCCTGTCGCCTACAACGACGGCAAGTGGCACCTGATGGTGGCGGCGCAGTCCTCCGACGGCATGGTTCTTTATGTGGACGGTGCCCAGGTGGGGACGAATCCGCAAACCCAGGCCCAGCCCTACTCCGGGTACTGGCGGATCGGCGGGGACACCACCTGGGGTTCCAGCAGCCCGTTCTTCGCCGGCACCCTCGATGAGGCGGCCGTCTATCCGACGGCACTGACTGCGGCGAAGGTGGCCCAGCACTACCACCTCGGCGGCGGCAACCTGGCTCCGGCAGCAGCATTCAGCTCTACCGTCAGCGCCGCCTCGGCCGCTCTGGACGCCTCCGGCTCCACCGACGATGGAAGCATCGCCAGCTACGCGTGGGACTTCGGCGACGGCACCACGGGCACTGGCGTAACCACCACCCATGCCTTTCCCTCGGCCGGCACGTACCAGGTCAAGCTGACCCTGACCGACGACCTCGGACTGACGTCCTCGGTCACCCACCCGGTGGCCATCACCCGGCCCGCACCGGCGGATGCCTACGGGGCCGCCATCTACGGCGACAACCCCACGCTGTTCTACCGGTTGGGTGAAAGCGGCGGCCCGACCGCGCAGGACTCCAGCCCGGCCGGCAGTGCCGGAGACTACTCGGGCGGCGTCACCCTGGGAGCTGCCGGGGCGCTGCCGGGAGGGGCCAGCACCGCGGCCACCTTCGACGGCAACTCCGGCCTGGTCGCCAGCCGCAACTCGTTCACGAATCCGTCAACCTACTCCCTGGAGGTTTGGTTCAACACCACCACCACCCGGGGCGGGAAGCTGATTGGGTTCGGAAGCCGCGCGACGGGAAACTCCGACAGTTATGACCGGCATGTGTACATGCAGGATGACGGTCATTTGGTGTTCGGAACGTGGACCGGCCAAATGAACACGATCACCACGCCTGTTGCCTACAACGACGGCGTCTGGCACTCTGTGGTGGCGACGCAGTCTTCAGACGGCATGGTCCTCTACGTGGACGGTGCCAATGTGGGCACCAATCCGCAGACGGCCGCCCAGGACTACACGGGCTACTGGCGGATCGGCGGGGACACCACGTGGGGCTCCAGCAGTTCGTTCTTCGCCGGCACCCTCGACGAGGCTGCAGTCTACCCCGCGGCACTGACGGCGGCCCAGGTGGCCACCCACCACCAACTCGGCACCACTGTGCCGCCGGTGAACAAGGTGCCGGTGGCATCGTTCACTTCGACGGTGAAGGATCTGGGGATCACGGTGGACGGCTCCGGCTCGTCGGATTCGGATGGCACGGTKAGCTCCTACGCCTGGGACTTCGGAGACGGGTCCGTTGGCCAGGGTGC